>JBDLJM010000083.1 GCA_039714315.1 Bacteroidota bacterium
CTGTTTTCTATATAAAGGTAGTTAATAAATAAGTAATTATATATTGTAAATAATATTATATTTGCCCTCACAATCACGGGGATGTAGCTCAGCTGGCTAGAGTACTTGACTGGCAGTCAAGGGGTCGTGGGTTCGAGTCCCATCTTCTCCACAGATAAAAAAGCCTGTAAAACACTTGTTTTACAGGCTTTTTTCGTTGAAATAAAGTTCTATTTCTAAATATTATGTTATTTCATTAAACTATAAGAAGGTTTTATACTTACCGTAGTATCGCTTAATACTTCATATGTAAGATTTTCAATAGCATCATAGTTTAAATCTAATATTACTTTATCTGCAGTAGAGATTTCATCGCCCAGCATCCCTGTGTATTTATATTTTAACTCACCAATATAAAACACCGGTATTGTATCCGATTTTGCTTTGCTGTAAAAATCGGATATCAGTTTCGAAATATTATCAGATAAGCTTAAAGTTTTATTTAGCTTAACACCTTCGTTTAAATATGTCTTGGCATAATAATAGTTGTCTGAAAGACTTATTTCTGTTGCTTTCCAGTCACTTTCGTTTTGTTCTATATATTCATTATCCTTCACCTCGAGAAGGTTTTTTAGTGAAGATTGTTTTTTGATAATCTTATCCGATTCGATGCGTAAAGAATCCAGCTTTTCTGTGTATTTACCAATAAAGTCATTAGCGGCTAAGTCGGCATTTGAACCCGATACCGTATCTGTGATAGTAAAACTCTCAAATATATAGGATTCAGGCTTGCTTAATTTAGTCTGAAGTTCCTTTTCCAATACGGGAACTGATTTATCTATTGATGGGCTACAACTTTGCATCATTGCGCTTAATACAATGAAAGATGATAATAATATTCTTTTCATAATTTAATGAGCTTTTATTTTGCTGTGCCAAACTTAGTTAAAATGTCTCTTAGGAAGGTCATATTCCGATTCAATTTTCTCAATTTTATATTTTTATAGGTTTAAATTTTACATTAAGGTCATATCTGCCTGACTGCATTACGCAGGCAGGTGGAATCCCAAAATTTAATCATAACTGTTGGTCTCGGCTAAGCCGAGATGGGGATTTCGTAAAATTCGGTGACTGAAATGAGGAAGCCTCAAAATGAATATCCCAGTGATAAACCAAGCCACGGATAGTACCCCCAACTGTCTTCAGGTGGATTAGTTTCGATTAGGAGCATCGGATAAATTCTAAATTGAAACCCTCCATGTGTCTGGTACCTGTATCCCGCACGTATAGCGAGTAAAGGACTATCGCCTGCTTCTACATCAAAAAGGAATGGATATTGAAAAGCAATTCCCGGTTCAAAGTATTTTTTTTGCCTGCCAAATAACAGAGCTGTTTCTCCGGTAATAACGTAGGCTAAATTACCGGCATCCCTACCAAGACCTCCTTTTACCGTCATAGCAATATTTTCTTTGAGAGGAATTACTCTTTCATAATTTACCGAAAGCGTTAAAAAGAAATCTATTGCCAGGGATACAGAATTTTTTCTGTTAACTACGCTTGAAACCTCCTGATCCATATCCTGAGCATTCAAAGAACCAAAGGTTAAAGCAAACACAAGTGTTAAAACTAGTGGTGTTTTCATGGTATTTCATTTCTCAAATTAATTATACCAATTATGAATCGAACTGATCTATAGATAAATTCTTATGATGCGTATAGGATGGTTTAAATCAGGAGTTAACACCAATAGTGTGTTTATTCATTTTGAATGAAGGATAGTACAAATTTACGTATTAATAACTGTATTTTTATATTGTATTAGCAGAAGTAATATTTTAATATCTTTGAACCCATATCTAAACGCAGATGAATAAGCTACTATATCTATTTCTTCTAATTTCTACACTCGCCAGCGGACAGGAAAACATTGAGGTTTTGTTAGACAGCCTCGATGCTGCTATTTTGAAAAGAGACTACTATAACAGCAAACGGGAGCAACGCATAACTTCATTAAAGAAATTATTTTCGGAAGCAGGGGATAAGGAAAGCAGTTTTCATATTGTAAGGTCTTTGGCCGATGAATATATGCCATATAATATTGATTCGGCTTTCTATTATAGCAGCATGAATATTGAGCAGGCAAGAGAAATATCGGATATTCATATGCTGATCGATGCAAAACTGATGTTGTCGAGAATATACAGTCTTAGTGGCATGTATAGAGAATCTGAAGAATTACTAGACTCAATAATTGTATTACCTCTTACTAATGCTGAAAAAACAGGATATTACGGGGCGAGAATAGCTTTAAACGAATATAGGGATAATGGACAATACAAAACTCTAAATTCTACTAATTATAAATATATTCGAAGTATTTATCAGGATTCACTGTTAGCTGTTCTCGATAAGTCAGATCCGGGTTATTATGTTACAGAGGCAATTTTGTATAGCGATAAAGGTGAATTCGATAAAGCTGTAAGTCTGATAAAGAAGTCGTTGGACATCCAAACAATAGAAGACAGGTCTTATGGTTTTTCGGCACACACACTTGCAACTGTTTATGGCTATCAGGGAGATAATTACAATCAGAAAAAATATCTGGCCTTATCTGCTATTTCAGACATTATTGGTGGTGTAAGAGAAAATATATCACTTCGCGAACTTGCATTATTACTTTATGAGTCGGGCGACTTAAAAAGGGCACATAACTATATTAAAATAGCCCTTGAAGATGCACAGTTGAGTAATACCCAATTACGAAGCGTAGAAGTTTTACAGATTCTGCCACTAATAGAGCAGGAGTATATTGATACGAGAGAGAGGATGAACAGTTATATGGTTTATTTTGGTGTTGTATTGAGTGTATTGGTGTTAATTCTTTTAATTACGCTCGTATTTCTATCTATGCAAAAGAGAAAACTTCATGTAGCCGTAGATGAAAATATCAGAATAAACTCTGAGTTGGCCAGTGTAAACAGGCAGCTTAAGGAAAGTAATGATGAGGTAATATCGGCAAACTCAAAGCTTGAATCACTTACGGATATTCAGGAAGAATATATTGCCCATTATCTGAAATTATCCTCCGAGTATATTGGTAAAATCGATGATTATAGAAAGTCATTGCACAGAGTAGCTACAAACGAAAAACGGGAAACAATTATAAAAGCTCTTCGTTCGGAAGATTTTATTGAAAGCGAACTCAAGGTTTTTTATAATGATTTTGACCGTTCATTTCTCGATTTATATCCAAATTTTGTATCGGATATTAATAAACTTCTCGATGAAGATGAGCAGATAGAATTAAAGTCAAGCGAACTGCTAAACACAGAAATAAGAATATTTGCCTTAATACGTTTAGGTATTACCGAGAGTGCACAAATAGCTAAATTCCTTCGCTATTCTGTTTCTACTATTTACAATTACCGCACAACCATGAGAAACAGGTCAAAAGGGCCAAGGGATTTGTTCGAAGATGAAGTGATGAAGATAGGCAGTTATACCAATTACGATTCAAAGTGATTGATAAGTAAATTGAATTATATTTTTCTTAATCGAGGCAAAAAATCTTTGCATCTAGGCTAAGCCTAGACGGAACTATTTTTTAACGAAGAATAAGGAAAAGAGAAACAATTTATGTCGGTCAGTTTGATTTGTAATTGGTATTAATTGGAATTGACCTTCAAAATCGCCGTAATAGCCTTAAAAACAACTACATAACTAACTACTTTTTTTTAAGCGCCAACCATTGTAATAAACTGATTTACAGGGCGTTATATATTTTTCGCATCTGTTTACATCTACTTTTATACTACTTAAAAAGCTTGTGCATGTTTTGATGTCTTAGATTTACATAGAAATTTTGATTGATGGAAAAGGTTATGTCGATGATAAAAAATATATTTTCAGTAGTATTAGTACTTATGGCTTTATCGCTGAAAGCTGAAGAAATAAAATCACCCAACGGGGATTTTACATTGAGGTTTCAGTTGGAAGACGGTGTACCTGTTTACGAACTTGATCTGGGGGAAAAGTCTATTATAAAACCCAGTAAGCTTGGTCTCGAATTAAAAGATACCGGATCATTATTAAACGGTTTTACAATAAGTGATGTAAAAAGTTCAACTTTCGATGAAACCTGGCAAACTGTTTGGGGAGAGGAAAAAGAAATTCGCAATCATTACAACGAAATAGCATTTACATTAAAGCAGGAATCTACAGGCAGATTTATGATAATTCGCTTTAGACTGTTTAATGATGGCTTAGGTTTCAGGTATGAATTCCCCGGTCAGGACAATTTAAACTACTTTATTATAAAGGAGGAGCGCACTCAGTTTGCGATGGATGGAGATCATACTGCCTTTTGGATTCCGGGAGATTACGAAACTCAGGAGTATGACTATTTTACTTCAAAATTGTCTGAAATAAGAGATTTACAACCTAAAGGAGTTAACGCTAATGTAATGCAGGAAACTTTTTCGGAAACAGGAGTTCAAACATCGCTGATGATGAAAACCAGGGATGATTATTATATAAATATTCACGAGGCAGCTCTTATTGAATATTCTGCCATGCACCTTGAACTCGATGATGAAAGTATGATTTTCGAATCGCACCTTACTCCTGATGCAGAAGGGAATAAGGGGTACATGCAGGCACCGTGTACAACTCCGTGGCGAACGGTAATAGCCAGTAAAAATGCCGCGGATATATTAATGTCGAGAATAACCCTGAATCTTAATGAACCAACTGAATTTGAAGATACATCATGGATAAAACCCATTAAGTACATTGGAGTTTGGTGGGAGATGATTACCGGGAAAAGTACGTGGTCATATAGCGACGAACTTTCGGGTGTGAAATTGGATGTATGTGATTATTCAAAGGTGAAAAGGAGTAAAAGGCATGCTGCAAATACCGATCATGTAAAAGAATATATAGACTTTGCATCACAACACGGTTTTGATGCTGTATTGGTTGAAGGATGGAACGAAGGCTGGGAAGACTGGTATGGCAGATCGAAAGATTATGTTTTTGATTTTACTACACCTTATCCTGATTTTGATGTTGTAGAGCTTCGCGAATACGCTAAAAGTAAAGGCGTAAGAATAATGATGCATCACGAAACTTCTTCTTCGGTACGGAATTACGAACGTCATATGGATAAAGCATATCAGTTTATGGTTGATAACGGTTATAATTCAGTAAAAAGCGGATATGTCGGGAATATTATTCCACGGGGAGAGAAGCACTATGGTCAATACATGGTGAACCACTATCTGTATGCTGTGAAAAAGGCGGCAGAGTATAAGATTATGGTAAATGCTCATGAAGCAGTTCGTCCAACAGGTTTATGCAGAACTTATCCCAATCTTATTGGAAATGAGTCGGCGAAGGGAACTGAATTCGAAGCAATGGGAGGTAATAATGTCGATCATACTACCATCTTGCCTTTCACGAGGTTAATTGGCGGCCCTATGGATTATACTCCCGGAATATTTGTAACAGACATAAGCGAAAACAATCCTGATAATAATTCTAAGGCTCAAACAACTATTGCCCGTCAGCTGGCTTTGTATGTAACTATGTACAGCCCGCTTCAGATGGCAGCTGATTTAATTGAGAACTATAAGAAATTCCCTGATGCATTTCAGTTTATAAAAGATGTTGCAGTTGACTGGGACGAAACCAGAGTTTTGGAAGCCGAGCCCGGTGATTATATTACCTATGCAAGAAAAGTTAGAAATGAGGAAAAGTGGTTTGTAGGAAGTACAAACGATGAGAATAGCAGGTATTCTCAAATAAAGTTTGACTTCCTGCCTAACCACAAAAAGTATGTGGCAACGATATACAGTGATAGTAAGGATGCCCATTACCTTACGAATCCTCAGGGATACGAAATAAAGAAGATTATCGTAAGCAGTAAATCAAAACTTAAGCAGTTAGTGGCACCGGGAGGAGGTTATGCAATTAGCATAGTTCCTTCGGATGAAAGTTAAATAGAAGTGAGGAAAATAGATTATCAGCTATCACCCGTCTAGACACATAAATATTTTGTGTCTTGGCGGGAATAGTGCTTTATAATGATGGTCTAATTATAATGACTTCTGCTTATAATTTCATTTTGAACTTCAGGAGTAAGATCGTTAAAATAGGCTGAGTAACCCGATATTCTAACCAGAATATTAGGATATGCTTCAGGATCATTTTGTGCCTTAATTAGTATATCAGAGTCGAGGACATTTATCTGAACCTGCATTCCTTTTCTCTTAAAGTAAGTTGTTACAAGGCTTTTAACTGCATTTCTTCCGGTTTCTCCTGCAAAGGTCTTTCTGTCGAATTTAGCATTGATATTAACACCATTTGCAAATTTTGTATAGTCAATCCTGTTTAGTGAATTAAACATTGCCGTAGGGCCGTTTTTGTCGGCTCCGTTTGTCGGCGCAATTCCCGATGAAAATGAGACTCCTTTTTTTCTTCCGCTGGGAAGTGCCCCGGTTATCTTTCCAAAATATGCATGCGTTGTCATTGAGTAGAGTCCGGTTACATATTTTCCTCCCCGGTAATTTGTGTATTTATTCAGAAAATCACTAAAAGTACCTGCAACATACATTACCATTTTATCCACTTCCTGAATGTCGTTTCCAAACTTTGGGGTGTTTGATAGTATTTTCCTTTTTCGATCATCCTTAAAATTACTTTTCAGCTGCGATATAAGTTCAACGTAACTAAGATCCTTGTCCTCGAAAACCACTTTTTTAATGGCGTATAGAGAATCACCGGCATCAACGGCACCCACACACTGAACTCCCGACAGGTTATAAACTGCCCCTCCGCCGGTTGAACACTTTCCGGATTCAATACAACCTTCAATAAAACTGCTCGATAATGGAGTAGGATGTAGCTCATGATTTGCTTTTTCAATGGCCTTCATATCTATAATGAATTTCTCCAGTTGAATTTTTAGTTGCTTTTCGAAAGCTCTTAGTAGTGAATCGAAGTTTTCATATTCTCTTTTTGAGTATAAGATTTTTTCCAGAACACTCACCACGTTAAACAGAGCAGCATCAGTTGATGCAAAACTTTTTCCGGGAACAGTTGGCTCAACACATCCTACGGGAGTATAATTTTGGACATCCGATTCGGAATATCCGTTTATTTTCATTGTTTCGGGTATGATTTCATCGTTGTACAAAGCCGGAGAACCGTTACCCGATGATAAAGCACTGAAAATTTTATCGAGATATGCTGAAGGTGAGTTCTTGTGAATTCTCGCGTGAAAATTTGGTTGTCTCAATCCTAATTCTTCCATTATTTCCAGAAAGATATAGCTGAGGTCGTTTGTTGAATCTTCTCCATTTGGAAGTTTCCCGCCTACGCTTATTACCTGACCGCTCATTAAACCACTGTGATATTCGCTTATCTGTTCTGAAAGTATGGGGATTAATTCTGCAAATTTTATACTGAAGGCCGAAAGTAATTCTTTAGCCTCGTCTCTGCTTATAATTCCCGATGAAATATCTTTCTCGTAGAACTTTAAAAGGTAATAATCCATTCGTCCCGGAGAAATTCCGTTGTCGAGGCTTTCCAGGTTAATGGCAATTTGAACAAAAAGGATTGCCTGCAATGCTTCCTGAAGGCTTTTTGCCGGGTTTAACGGAACATTTCTGCAAACTTTAGAGATGGATATTAACTCTTCTTTTTTTTCAGGGTCCTGTTCCAGTTCCGAAAGTTTAAGAGCTTCATCTGAATATCGGTTTGCAAAATCGACCAAAGCTCTATTCACAATTTTTACACCTTCGTAGAAGTTCCATTTATCAGAACCTTCCTCATGATCTGCCTGAAGGTTCTCTGCTTCTTCAATAATCGATTTTACTCCCTTATTTATTAATTTTTCATAATCCGGGGCAAAATGTGCAATTCCCCCTGACTCGTTAATAACATATTCCTTTGCCTTTAGCTGACTCAGAATAAATTTCAGTTTGTCTTTTATAGCGGGAAAAGCTTTCATTGCCAGAAAACGGGTAGACCAGAAAGGCATTGTTTTTAATAATTCAAGCTTTTCTTTTCGGTTAATCTGTAGGGGAGTTACTTTTCGGGTTGAAAACTTAAACAAATCCAACATTACTGCAAATCCGTGAAGTTCGGGGTAGATAGATCCGCCAACACGTTTTGAACTAAAATTTCCAACTATCAGTTCTTTGGGATATATTTTTATTGATTTCTCTCTTAAAACTTTCCCCAAAGCTTCAGCCATCTGTATGTCGACAGGTTTTCTGCGATTAGATGTTTTTTTGAAATATTCGGTATATATCGTTGCTCTTTCTGTACATATTGAATGTCCGGCACTTAAAATATCGTTCTTCAAATGCGCTATTCTCCCATTTTTTGAACTATTGTTTTTATGTGATTTAATCATGGATAATAGCATTTAAATTATATTTAGAAAACAGAGATTTTATTTTGTTTATTTCCTCTTTAGTATAAATTTTTGCCTTGAAGAGCTCTGCTTTATGATCAATTCTAATGGCTTTTGAATTCCCCATACTGTGATATGGGAGTAAATGTATACTATCATATCCTTTTTCGGTTAAATACCCGCCAAGAGATTTTATATGCTCTTCAGAGTCGTTTACTCCGGGAATTAAAGGAACTCTAACTTCAATATTTTCGAAAACTTCATTTAGTTTGATGAAATTCCTGAGAATAATTTCATTTCCCTGCCCAGTAAATTTTTTATGTGTTGAGCTGTTCAGATGTTTTATGTCGAAGTATATTAAATCTACGTAAGGAAGCAGCTTACTAACACTATCGAAATTAAAGTATCCACATGTTTCGATGTTAATATGAATATCGTGTTTTTTAAGATCCTTTATACTTTCATATAGCAGGTCGGCATGGAGTAGGGGCTCTCCTCCCGAAAATGTTATCCCACCGTTGGAAGTTTTAAAAAAATCGATGTCTTTAAGCAATTCTGTAATTATTTCCTCTTTGCTCATTTTTTTGCCTATCATACGTCGTGCGTCATTTTCGCAGGCATCTATGCAGGCTCCACATTGTGTACATGCAGAGTAATTACTTATCTTGCTTATGGTATCTATGGCATCATTAGGACAAGTTTCCACACATTTATTGCAGTTGGAACAATCTTCATGGTAAAATGCAACTTCAGCTTTGCTTTTTTGTGATTCGGGATTTTGGCACCACGAACATTTTAACGGACATGCTTTTGTAAATAAAACTGTCCGGATTCCCGGTCCGTCGTGAATGGAAAATCGTTGAATATCGAAAATATAAGGAAGCTTAGCTATATTCATTTATTATATTCAGGATCTTTAATTTTACTGTTTATATGCGTTTTTTTTATTTAAACGCAATAAACGAAAATATTAATATCCCGCAAACTACAGCAAGGATAAGAGCCAAAAATATTAAATTCTTTCTATGATATTGCTTTTTAATTGTAATCGGGCTTATTGTATTTTCATCAATTTCTTCCAGAGTTTTTTCCAGTTGTTTAATTCGAAAACTGTATTGTTTGCGTTGTACATAGGCTGCAAGGCTAAATCCAATTAAGGCAATGATCCCAAATACAAAATAGTCTTCCATATCTAATGCTCTTATTTCGCCATATTTATAATAGAAATAGAAAATATTACCGCTAATAATAAATAAGAAAACTGATAATGCATTAATATAGGCCGATTTAAAGTAGGATTTTCGGTAATAGTTTATCTCGCTTTCTAATATAGCTCTCAGATTTTCCGTTCCATAATAGGGCTTGGGGATTTTATCTAGTGTTTTGAACTGAAAAATTGCGGTAACTATAACTATAAGAATGGCAATGGAGTTAAATACAGTGATTTTTATATTGCCGTCGAATAAAAATAACAGAACTATGAATGATATACCGATTATAAATTTCAGAATAATATCAATAATTATGCTACGTCTGAACAATGTGTTAATATCGGCAGAACTACTTCTTAGGAAATCCTGAATTTCATCTTTCGATAAATTTCTATTCTCAAACCCTGATTCAGATTTCCATGCAGCTTTATATTTGTTTATATCTTTTTCTGACATGATTATTGGAGGTTTTTAATGATTTCCGCAAGTTTCGCTTTTAGGCGAACCAGTCTGACGCTTACATTTTTCACAGAGATACCAAAAGTTTCGGCAATTTCCTCATAGCTTTTTTCTTCGAGCCACAACAGTACAATCCCCCTTTCAATCTTTTTCAGCTTTGAAATAGCCTGGTACAGTATTTTGACATCTTCCGAAAGCCCAACGGTACATTCAAGGTCAACAGGGATAATTGTGCTTTTATCTGACCTGATCAGGATCTTCTGTTTATTTGTCATCGTAATCGCAGTATTAAGGGCAACACGATACATCCATGTAGAAAAAGCCGACTTTGATTTGAAAGAGGAGTAAGATTTCCACAACTGAAGAATAATTTCCTGATACATATCGTCTTTATCAGCTTTACTCTTGCAATACAGGTAGCATATTTTATGAATAATACCCTGATGCTTATGTGTCAGCTGCAAAAACTCTGCTTCTTTTTTACTATCGTAAGTCATTGAATGTAAGTAGTATTGTTTGCTATCTTAAAGTTAAGTAATAAAATAGAGCTAACATTGCAAGACCGAAGAAAATTAGAATAATAAAGATATTTCTTTCTTTGGATTTGTATTCCACTGTGTTTCCCTGAAATTTCTTTTCCAAAATAATACCGGTTGATATAGCAATTGCTCCGGCAATTGCGCCAATTAAAGCATTAATTCCTGTAAGTGCTACAAATATAATAGCAACTACAGCTCCAACAGCAAATCCGATTAAATAACCGGCACCTTTAAAATATTTTGCTTTATACAACATGATATCGAGCTTTTAAATAATACATCTAAAATGTTAGTCTGACATTAGTGATAAAAACTACAAAATCTGTATATATAAATATATACGACAAAGTATAGGGGAGAGGAGTTTTGGCTTAAATATAAATTTGTGTTAGTACAGCTTGTTATTTATTCTTCTTTACAATTATGTTATTGTCATTTCTATCAGCAAAACCGATATCGGTATTAGTGTTTAATAATTTACTTATTAATGTAGTTGCACTGCCAATTATTGAGTTTAGGTTTTCAATATCCAACTTTGAATATTCATCTCCAACCCTGTGATATTCTCTGAAATTTTTAAAATCGTATGTTGAAATTGTATGGGCAGGGATATTAAATTCCGAATAAAAAGGATAATTATCCGACATGTAAAACAGGTTATAGTAATCATCTGCTCTTTCGTGAACAATAAATTCTTCTTTTAATAATTCGTTTGATTTTTCTGCAAAATCTGTACGCTTATATCCGGTGATATAAACTTTTCCCGGTTTGTCGGTCAAAGTCGAACCGATCATATCGAAGTTTATTACGTACTTCAGTTTTATATTTTGTTTTTTCAGACGTTTTGCCAGATGAGCCGATCCAAGTAACCCGCTTTCTTCACCTGTAAAAAGAGCAACTATTACATGTCGTGAATGATTAGTTTTCTTCAGTTCTTCTGCAATTTTTAAAACAGCCAATACTCCACTTGCATTATCGTTTGCTCCGTTATATACTGAATCGGTTTTTGAGTTTATTTTACCCAGGTGATCTAAATGGGCTCCTATTAATACATATTCATTACTTTGTTTATTACCCGGTAATACACCAACAACATTATATGCTTCTTTGCCTTTTACTTTTAGGGAGTCGCGATATGAATTGTCGAATAACGGTTTTATTTTCATCGTGGCAAGAAAATTTTCTACATATACAGTTGCTTTTTCCATTCCCGGTGAACCGGGTTCTCTACCTTCCAGATCGTCGGAAGAAAGGTGTTTTATCAGCTCTTCATTACTGATAGCTGTAGTGTTGGATAATTGGTTATTTGTTTCCGTATTAAAGCGGGTTGTACTACAACCTGCCAGTAATAGAATAAAACTGATAAAGGATAAGTATTTCATAGATTAGAATTTGGGGATTAAATATTCTTTGGGTTTATTTAATATTTCTGGTAAAATTATCAATAAAAATATGCAATGTAAAAAACTTTGCATAACTCTGAGTATATTATACCATCTACAAGTTAAATCTACCGCAATAAAACCGAATATTTTTACCTTATTCATCAAAATAAAATTTAACCGTAGCGCTGCTATGCTGAAATTTTCTTTTTCAACTAAGGCAAAAATCTCCTACTTTATTTTGCAGTAAATTTAAAGTGTAAATGGTATTATTGAGATCTCCGGGTTCAGGAATTGCTAATTTTTACTTCTTAAATTTTTTGAGAAAATTTCATTTGTACTGAGCTGTGTCATACGTTTAATTGATGATAGCATATAGCGGAAGATAAATATCATTATTATAATTGACGGTACAGCAATTACCGGAAAGCTAAGCATAGTCATTTTACCTACTTCTTCGTTAAATTCTATTGTTCCGGGCATACTTTGTACAATTATTTTAGCTAGAAAATAGTTTAATACTGCAGAGAAAATGAAAGATGATGCCAGCAGTAAGTTTGCATTTTTGAGCGTTGAATTTAATTCTGATTTAAGACCTTCTCCGCTTATAATCACTTCAATTCTGTCGGTATCCAATAATTCATTTGTATAAATAAATTTATTGATCAGTTGCCATGATCTGTTAGTTGATATAACAACCACCAAAGCAATTATTAAAGGGATAGCAGCTTCCTTAACTGCAAACCAATGCGGCGGAACATGAAATAACCCTATTAATCCTGATAATAAAACTCCCACAAAACCAATTACCGAAATAAAACTCTTCTGCTTTAAAATTAACATTTCGTATAAGCCGTAAATTAACGGGAACAACAGAGCAATTACCAGTCCGTAAACCGGACCGAAATATTCTTCCTTACTCAGGTTGTTCAGAATTAAAATAGGAATTACTATATTGAATAATATATTGTATAGTTGGTTACTTTTCTTTTTATCCATGCTTAAAAAATAGAAATGCAAATATCAGAAATATTAGTGATATAGATTAAAGAAGCACCTAATTTATAATCCTTTAATAATTAACCTCTATTTCCAGATTTAAAGTTGCTCCGTTGCCAATTTTAGGTACTAATGCATGGTATGTCAGATTTGGGGCAACAGAAGTTGCATTTTGGGTGAAAGTAACCTTTAGATACAGATCACCTGACTCGCAGTCTTCCTCAAGTTCATATTCAATACTTTCGTTGCCCGAAGTGAGTCCTTTTTTTCCTATAACCAGGTCGTATTCTGTAAAATCGATAACAGCATCGCAGGTTCCGGAAACCAAATTGTCGAAATCACTTTGTGTTCTTATCACAGTAAAATCATCTGTTAAATCTATTTCCATCCCGTATTTAGTGTTTTCACAACCGTATTCACTTTCTAAGCTGTCAACAGGTAAGTTAATATTACTGCAATCTTCTTTGCATGATTGAAATAATATAAGTGATATCAGAGTTAATGAGATTATGCGTAATAGTTTCATATGTATATAATTTAATGTTTAGGTCATACCTGCCTGACTGCATCATGCAGGCAGGTGGTATCCCAATTACATTCATCCAGTTTGGTGCAAACCCGGTGTTCATGGGGATTTCATATGTATATAATTTTATGTTTTGGTCATCACTCTAAAGCGTGACAGGTATGGTATCCCCACTATATTCATCCAGTTGGTATCGGCTTAGCCGAGATAGGGATTTCATAAGATTAAGTGTTTTAAGTTGTTTTCTTATTATTTTCTAAAATTTTCCATTTTTTTTTGGCGC
>JBDLJM010000084.1 GCA_039714315.1 Bacteroidota bacterium
ACCGGACTGGTCTGGTGTATATAGCAACGAAGATGCAATAATTTCGCATGAAAGACTTGCAATTGTTGATCCTCAGTCGGGAAGACAGCCTTTGTTCAGCAACGACGGTGATTTAGTGTTGGCAGTAAACGGTGAAATCTATAACCACATGGATTTGAAAGCTGAATTGGATCAGCCATACGAATTTCAGACACAATCAGATTGTGAAGTGATTCTTCCTTTATATCAGGAAAAAGGAGAAGCCTTTTTAGATGATTTAAACGGGATTTTCGGTTTTGCACTTTATAACAAGAAGGACAATTCTTATTTCATAGCAAGAGATCATATTGGTATTATTCCTCTTTATATAGGATGGGATAAATATGGTCAGTTTTATGTAGCATCAGAATTGAAAGCTCTAGAGGGTGTTTGTTCTAAAATTGAAGAATTCAAACCGGGGCATTACATGTCGAGTAAAGACGGTGTAATGAAAAAGTGGTACAAAAGAGACTGGACCGATTACGAAAATATCAAGGATAACAAAACGGATATTTCAGAATTAAAGGATGCTTTGGAAGAAGCAGTACACCGTCAGTTAATGACCGATGTTCCTTATGGAGTATTACTTTCGGGAGGATTGGATAGTTCAGTTATATCTGCTATTGCAAAAAAATACGCTGCGAAGCGTATTGAGGAAAATGATAAAGGTGATGCCTGGTGGCCGGCTCTTCACTCTTTCGCTGTAGGTTTGGAAGGGTCTCCGGATCTAGTGGCTGCTAAAAAGGTAGCCGATCACATAGGGACTATTCACCACGAAATTCATTTTACTGTTCAGGAAGGTTTAGATGCTATTCGCGATGTAATTTATCATTTGGAAACTTATGATGTAACTACTGTTAGGGCATCAACTCCGATGTATTTGATGGCAAGGGTAATTAAGTCGATGGGAATTAAAATGGTTCTTTCGGGAGAAGGAGCAGATGAGATTTTTGGAGGATATTTATATTTTCACAAAGCACCAAACGCTAAGGAATTTCATAATGAACTGAACCGTAAATTGAGTAAATTACATCTTTACGATTGTTTGAGAGCCAACAAGTCAATGGCTTCATGGGGAATCGAAGCCCGTGTTCCGTTTTTGGATAAAGAGTTTTTGGATGTTGCTATGCGCATCAACCCCGAAGACAAAATGATAAAAGATGGTAGAATCGAAAAATGGGTTATACGTAAAGCATTCGAAGACTATATACCTGAAGAAGTTGCCTGGCGTCAGAAAGAGCAGTTCTCTGATGGAGTTGGCTATAACTGGATAGATTCATTAAAGGAAATGGTTGAGGAATCTGTAAGTGATACAGAAATGGATAGTGCCGCATATCGTTTCCCGACAAATACGCCGATGAGTAAAGAAGAATATTTCTACAGATCTATTTTCGAGGAGCATTTCCCTTCTGATACTGCAGCAAGATGTGTTCCGTCGGTTCCGTCAATAGCCTGTAGTACACCTGAAGCTTTAGCCTGGGATGCATCATTTAAGGATAATGCAGATCCATCAGGAAGAGCCGTCGCAACTGTGCATGTTGAGGCCTTGGAAATAGAAGCTTAAAAATATATTACCATGAATAGTAAACTTCAGTTTGCTTGATAAGGAAGGGGATGCATTTGCAGCCTCTTTTTTATTTGGGCGTGTCCGTCACTTCGTTCCGGTCGGGCTTTCGCTCATACTCCTCGTTACGCTACGCTTCACTGCGGGGTAATCCGCTCTATCCCTCACGCGGATGACGATGATACAATATTAACACATTAACTCATTATCACATTAACTCATTATCACATTAACTCATTTTGATATTACCCTCCAAAGCCATACATTCGGGTACAGATAACCAAACTAATCAAATAATAGAATATGAATACCGAATTAACTAAAATGCTGGGTATAAAGTACCCTGTAATAATGGCTCCTATGTTTTTGGTGTCGAACACTAAAATGACTGTAGCAGCTTTAAAAAGTGGAATTACAGCAGCTATTCCGGCCTTGAACTACAGAACTGACGAAGATTTCAGAAAAGCCATTGATGAAATCAGATTGCAAACAGACAAGCCATTCGGTATAAATCTGATAGTAAATAAATCGAACATAAAGTACAAGGCTCAGCTTGCGACATGTGTAGAGAAGAAAGTAGATTTCATAATCACTTCTTTAGGGAGTCCCGAAGAGACAATTGCAAAATGTAAACCTGCCGGCATAAAGGTTTTCTGCGATGTGGTAGATTTAAAATACGCAAAGAAGGTTGAAGAGCTTGGTGCCGATGCTATAATAGCTGTCAACAAAGAAGCCGGAGGCCATGCAGGAGAAACCTCTTATAAAGAACTTATTCCCTTATTGAAAGAGAACTGTAATATACCTGTAATATCTGCCGGAGGAGTTGCTACAGGTGAGCAACTAAAAAAAATGCTGGATCTTGGAGCTGAAGGAGTTTCGATGGGTACCGTATTTATAGCTACTGAAGAATCGGACGTGTCGGACGATTATAAAAATGCTTTGGTAGAGTACAGGGCAAAAGATATAGTTAAAACTTCAAATTTATCGGGTACACCTCTTACAGTTATAAATACCCCTTATTTAAGAGAAATAGGAACAGAACCCGGTTGGCTGCAGAAAGTTTTGATGAAGAATAAAAAACTTAAGAAGTACGTAAAAATGTTTGTGGCATACAGGGGAATGAAATCAATTGAAAAATCTGCATTTGGAGCATCTTATAAAACAGTATGGGTTGCCGGTCCCAGTTTGGAGGAAGTTCATGAAATCAGACCTGTAAAAGCAATTGTAGATGAGTTGGTAAAGCAGTTTAATGAATAGTGTTTTTTTGATATTGGATATTAATCTATATCATTATTCTTTGTAAAATATTATATCTTTATATACTCAAAATATAAATACTTCAACCTAATCCATTTTCGATGAACGATCTTAGAACCGTAGCTTTGTTATTACTCCTTCCGGTATTGGCTTTGTCCCAAAGCCGGGAAACTAAAATTGCTTTCGAGGTTTATGACAATATGGAGTACAGTAAGTCGTTGAATTTGCTGGAAAAGGCTTTTATTAAAGAGAAAGATCAGCGTTTTAAGGCAGAAATAGTTTATCGGCTTGGTGAAAGCAACAGAAACATGGCAAAGTATTCTGATGCCATAATTCAATACGAGCGTGCTATTAAATTAGATTATGGACCTGAAGCAGGGTTTAAGTATGGCAAGATGCTGCAAATGCTGGGCAGGTATGATGAGGCAGAAGAGGCTTTTAAAGAGTATCTGGAAGAAAGTCCTTCGGATGACAGGGTAAATAAGTTGCTGAGATCTATTTCGCTGGCGAAGAAACTTGAAAGTGAAAAAACAGATTATAAGCTCAGAAATATAATTGAGTTAAATTCGGAATTCAATGATTTTTCACCGACATTTTACGGTAAGCCCGGATCTGAAAATGTTCTGGTTTATACTTCAACCCGTTTGAGCGAAAACTCGATGAAGGAAGATGCATGGCTCGGTACAGGATTTTCTAACCTGTATCAAAGCAATCTGGAGCGCAAAGGAAATGATGTTTTGGGTGAAAAATCAAAATGGTCGCATGCAGTAGGTTTTAGTGAAAGTATTAATACTGTGATGCATGAGGGTGCCGCCTGTTTTACAAAAAACAAGGATGAAATGTTCTTTACACGATGCGATTACAGCGAAGATGAAGAATCGGGATGTGGAATATTCTATTCTAAATTAGTAAATGGAATCTGGTCGGAACCCGTTGAAATAGTAAAGTCGGAAGGTGGAACGGTAGCAGGACATCCCGCAATAAGTCCGGATGGGAAGACCCTGGTTTTTTCGTCAGACGGTCCCAATAGTATAGGCGAAAATGATTTGTACTATGTGAAAAAGTCAAACTCAGGTGAGTGGTCCGAAAGGCCCAAAACTTTAGGGCGTAGAATTAATACCATTGGTAATGAAATGTATCCCTGGATTGATGAAAAAGGCAATCTGTATTTTGCTTCCGACGGCCATGAAGGTTTGGGAGGATTGGATGTTTTTATGTCTAAACTTGGTACGAAAACCTGGGGAGGGCCTCAAAACTTAAAAATTCCAATAAATTCTCAGGCCGATGATTTTGGCTTAATTTTTAATGCCGATAAAACTATTGGTTATGTATCGTCTAACCGTAACGGCAGTGTTGGTATGGATGATTTATATGAAGTTCGTCTGTTACCTTTTTTATATACTTTGAAAGGAAGTGTTATTGATGCTAATACCGGGCGCAAGTTGTCGGGGGTACAGATTAAGCTGGAAGGTAATGATGGTTCTGTAAATTTCAGCACAAGCAATAATGATGGAGAATATGAGTTTGGCACAAAAATTATGAGAGGTGATGTGAGCTACAAGCTTGTTTTAAGGTTAAAAAAATATTTGGCACAGGTAGCATCATTTTCAACTTTGGGCATTCCTGTTGAGGAATTTGAACCTGTTGAAGGAGCTTATTTATCGAATTCAAGACTTAATTTAGAGATGGATCATATTTCTGATCCTATTGTACTTCCACACATTGAATACGATTTTAACAGTGCTAAACTTCGTCCTGAAGCTACAGAAAGTCTGAAGCTGTTGGTAGATGTACTGGAAGAGAATCCTGATATTGTAATTAATCTTCGTGCGCATACCGACCACATTGGTAAACACGATTATAATATGAAGTTATCACAGGCAAGGGCACAGTCGTGTGTAGATTTTCTGGTTTCAAAGGGGATAGACAATGTAAGATTGAAGGCTGAAGGTATGGGAGAAACAGATCCATTTACTATTCCCGAAAATTTTGAAAGTTCATTTGATCACGGTACCATTTTAACAGAGGATTTTATTAAACATCTTGATGATAAAAAAGAAAGTGAGGCCCGGCAGTACAACCGTAGAACTGATTTCAAAGTACTGGGTGAAATTGTAAAACGCGATATTGTTACAGATCCGTTGAACGATACTGTAGCAGTTATCGATCAAACAATGGAAATTGATACAGTGTCGGTAGAAATTCCAATAGAAGAGGAAGAGGTTGTTGAAAAAGTAATTGTTGAGTACTACGATTTGGAACAGGGAGATAATTATGGAACGGTAGCCAATAAATTTAATATTTCGGTTAAAGAACTAAAAGCTTTAAATGAAGGACTGAGAGCCACCCGACCTTTTGTAGGTATGAAGCTTAAAGTAAACCTTAATACCGACTATTCTGAATTTGACAGTAAGCATTACAGAATACAAAGAGCGGAGAATACTTTTGAGAAACTACTGCTAAAAACAGGGTTGAGCGAAGATGAATTCTTTGACCTGAATCCTGATTTTATTGAAGATGATCTTAAACCGGGTTATTTAGTTGTCGTAAAATAAATAATTCATGAGCCCAAAATTTAAAATATCCTTCTTAAGGAGTTTTTTAATTTACATATTTATACTTTTTATTCCTTTTCTGGTTCAGTCGCAGAGTAATAAAAGACCAAAAATTGGTTTGGCTTTAAGTGGAGGAGGAGCAAAAGGTCTGGCTCATATTGGGGTTTTACATGCCATGGACAGTCTGAATGTTAAACCTGATTATATTACAGGAACAAGTATGGGGTCTATAATGGGGGCTTTATATTCAATAGGTTATTCTGCAAATGAAATAGATTCTATATTAGGTAATACAGACCTAGGTGCTATTTTGAACGATGATATTCCGCTAAAGGATATCGAAATGAACGAAAAGCACGATTATAAGAGATATTTGGTTACATTTAATTTTTCCGGAAATTTAATACCTAAGCTTCCAACAGGGATAGTATATGGTCAACATATTTCGGAGTTCTTTTCACGATTGTCATGGCGTGTGGCAGATGTTAAAGATTTTAATGATTTTGAAGTAGAATTTAAATGTGTTGCTGCTGATTTGATCAGCGGGAAACCACGTTTTTTCGACAGTGGCGACTTGGCTACTGCCCTGCGTTCATCAATGTCGATTCCAACAGTTTTTTCACCCGTGGTATTAGATACATTAGTCCTGGTAGATGGAGGGGTTTACCGGAATTTCCCTGTAATAGAAGTTAAGGAAATGGGGGCTGAAAAAATAATCGGGTCTTACACAAGTTTCAAAGAAGAGGTAACGCTAAAGGAAATGGAGTCGCTGACAAATATTTTGATGCGGACAAATATTTTCTCGGTAATTCAGGATATAAATGTACAGGAGAAACTTTGCGATGTTGTGGTGGAGTATGATTTGCATGGTTTGGGGATAAAAGATTTTCAAAAAGCAAGAAAAATAGGCGATTACGGTAAAGAGTCTATGAAAAAATCTGTGGCTCTTGATACACTGGCAGCATGGAGTAAATTACTTAGTAAATATCCCGAAGTTCCGGGAAAAGTTATTCCCGAGCGCGATTTTATATTGATAGCCGGCATAAAAACCGAAGGATTAACGATGGTAAGCGATGAGTATATTATATCGAAATCCGGGCTGGAAATTGGTTCTAAAATTTCAAAGGATGATATGGCAGCAGCTCTTAATAATATGATGGGAACCCTGTTGTTTAAAAAGATTACTTACACTCTCGAAAAAGATGAGCTTAATAAAGATAAGGATAGTTTTATAGTAACTTTTAATATCATCGAAAAGGCCAGGGGACAGCTTCAGGCTTCCCTGAACTATGAGACTTTTTACGGTGCTTCTTTGCTGGCGAATATTTCCGTACGCAACCTGTTGATTTCCGGTAGTAGAACACAGCTAAGAACTAATTTTTCGAGAAACCCGATTGTCAAATTTGGTTACGATAGCTACTTCGGGAAAAACAAGAAATTACAAACATCTATAAAAGTAAATTATGAGCTTCTTAATATGAAGGCATTTTTTAATGTAGAAGGAGTAGGCGATTTAAATATAGGATCACAGATCTTTACTTCCAGCGAATTCATGACAAAATTTGCATATAACTTTAACAATAATAATCAGATGGGACTTGATTTTGTTTATCAGGTAGCTACAAGGAAGTATAAGGATGGGGCTGATATTGCTACGGAAGTGTCAAAGATTTACGATGATGGAATTTATTCCCAATTATATTATTTTCACGATAATGTAAACAGACAATTTTATCCTACTAAGGGATCTAAGATATATGCGTCGTTAAAAGGAGGTATACCTCTTAACAGGCGTATTAAATATCTGGTGACATCTGATCGGGAGGTAGAATCGGAATTATCATATTTAAATTTTTTGCAATTTGAATTGAGGTACCGGCATTTTGTTGATTTAGGTGAAATATTTTCATTTTCACCTCAAGTATCCTTAGGATATTCAACAACAGAAGTCGCTTTGATGAACAGTTATTTTTTAGGAGGTAACAGCAGGCAAAAGCGCATCCATAATATTAATTTCATAGGTGATGAACCTTACTCATTACTAACAGATAGTTTTCTGAAATTTGATATGAATTTTCAGTTTCAAATAATAAATAACCTGTTTGTATCACTGATTACCGATGCAGTTATATATGACTTACATAGTGAAAAATATGAAGAAAAAGTCAATATTGCAGCGGGTTTGTCGGTTGGATATAAATCTCCATTTGGGCCTATTGATGCTGGTCTTCACATAAATAGATATGGAGAAAATATTTTCCATATTAATATTGGTTTTCCTTTTTAATATTTAAGGATAATAAAGTAATACCGGATCAACGTCATTTTCTGGGGGAGAGTAAAACCTAGGACAATTTACTGTTAAAGTAAGGCAAAAGTAAAAAGTAAAAAGTAAAAAGGCACCTGCCTGCGTGACTCAGTCAGGCAGGAAAGTATTTAAGCTTTCACTTAACTTGGCACTTTAAGAATCGTAAATAAGTTTATCTTTATTATGCTTTACAAGATATACACCATGAAAACACGAAATGAACTTTCAAAACGATTATTAAATTTCTTAGGACTTTACCCAATACTCTTCGCAAAACTTAGCGTATCAGCGGTTAATAAAGTTGTTATAGGTGCAAGATGATACTAAATAGGCTGATTTAGGTTTACCAATTATAAATAATTTTCCTCCATTAAACCGTATATCATTACTTCCTGCAAACAGGCAATATCTCATCCTTGGCAAGTGCGTATCGTTTTACTTCGGAAGGAGTGTAGTTTTTAGAATATCTGTTTGGGCAAACTTTAAATCCAACTTCTCTTAATTTGTTAAAGTAGTCGAGGCCGTATATTCTCAGATGATCATATTGTCCAAAGTGTTTGGTTCTCTCATCCGGATCTGTAATTGTAGGATCTTCATAAGTATTTCGCATGTTTACATCCTGAGGAACCTGAAAAATTCCCATACCACCCGGTTTCATAACTCTGTAAAGTTCCGACATAGCTTTTTTGTCATCTTCTACATGTTCCAGAACGTGGTTACAGAACACAACATCAAATGTATTGTCGGGGAAAGGTATTTCCTGAACATCCATCAATACATCGGCCAAAGGCGATTCAATATCGGCAGTAGTATAGTCAAGGCTTTTTTGCTTTCTGAACTTATCTACAAAGCACTGTTCAGGTGCAATGTGAAGCATCTTTTTATCAGTACTGAAAAAATCTGTTTCATTTTTCATAAAGAGCCACAATAAGCGATGTCTTTCCAGGGATAAGCTACCCGGAGCAAGAGCATTATCGCGTTGCTGATCTTTGTATCCATAGGGTAGGAGTTTACCGTATTTTCGACCGTCAATAGGGTCTTCGAAATTATTACCCCTGTAAAACAAAGGAATCAGCCATTTAAACAAATAGCTGATTTTTATTAATATAGGTCTGGGTATCTTTTTTAATGAGATTCTTATTATTTTCGAAATCATAAAAAGGTTATAGGGTTAGAGGTTTTTGACGAAATTCGTCTTCTTCATCAGACTCTATTCCCAGCGCTTCATAGATGTACTTAAAAGTAGACAGCAGTTCAGGTTTCCCTTTTATCAAGGCTACATCGTGTTCGAAATGTGCCGAAGGCAGTCTGTCCTGGGTAAGAATAGTCCACCCGTCTTTTAGCTGGTTAATCTTGTGAGTGCCCATATTTATCATAGGCTCTATAGCAAGCACCATTCCATCTTTAAACTTTTTGCCCGATCCCCGTTTTCCATAATTAGGAACCTGTGGGTCTTCGTGCATATCTCTTCCTAAACCATGCCCTACCAACTCTCTAACAACTCCGTATCCGTTTGATTCGGTGTATTGTTGAATTGCATAGCCTATATCGCCAACTCTGTTTCCCTTCCTGAACTGGCGTATACCTTCATAAAGTGATTCTTTTGTTATCTTGAGCAGTTTCTTTGTTGCTTCGTCAACTTCTCCAACTTCAAAAGTATAGGCATGATCTCCGTAATAACCATTTTTGTATGATCCGCAGTCGATCGAAATTATATCGCCTTCCTCTAATGGAGTATTGTTAGGAATACCGTGTACAACCTGTGCGTTTGGCGACATACACAGTGTATTCGGGAAATCGTACATTCCCAAAAATCCCGGATATGCTCCATGATCGCGAATAAATTCTTCGGCCATCTTATCAAGCTCAAGAGTTGTAACTCCCGGTTTTACTTCTCCTGCAAGCATGCCAAGAGTTTTTGACACGATAAGTGCGCTTTCGCGCATCAGTTCAATTTCTTCAAGTGATTTTAACTTTATCATTATCTTCTAAATATGGATAGGAATCCTTTTTTTTGTTTTTTAAGTTGAGAGTCTATGTTTAGTTCTCTTTTGTTGATAGCCTGATAAGCTTCTCCCCATCCGATAAAGCCTCCAATATTTCTGTCATCGATAAACAGGTCTGCATGAATTTTTCTGCTGATACCGTTTACAAGTTCATTATCATAGCTCTCATTTACAGCATAAAACTCAATACCGTTTTCGCTACAAAATTTTACGGCTTTTTTTAGCATATCACCTTTTCTGTATGTCCAAAGAATTAGCCTATGACCTTCATCCTGAAGTTTTTTCATAGTTTCAAATGCGAATAGCATCGGTTTTCCGATGTTAGGATATTCGTCTTCAACTATTGTACCGTCGAAATCGACAGCTATTATTAAGGATTTTTTCGAAATCATAAACTAAAAATGTTTTTACAGTTTGCAAATATAGCTTATTAAGGCAAAAGTAAAAAAGTTAAGGGTTGATAGTTCAAAGTTCAAAGACAAAAGATACCTGCCTGCGTGACTCAGTCAGGCAGGAAAGAGAAAAGATACCTGCCTGCGTGACCCAGTCAGGCAGGAAAGAGAAAAGATACCTGCCTGCGTGACCCAGTCAGGCAGGAAAGAGAAAAGATGAAAGAGGAAAGACAAAAGAGAAAGTATTTTGGCTGAGCGCTGGAGGAAGATAATAACCGCAACCGGCAGGCAGTCCTTCGATAAGCTCAGGAACCGGTAACCGGCTTAAGGGCAATAGATGTTTATACACTTAATCCGGTATAAATCCTATTTACCTATGATGTTAGCAGGAAAATTATTAACAATTGTGTATTTGTTTAAAAGTCCGTAACTTTCTGTAATGCAATTGATAACGTGAGAAATTATGAGTAAATTATATTTTGAAATATTGGCAATAGTCAGCATTGTAATTTTCTTGTCGTCTTGTAGTAAGGAAGATGAAAGAACTCCAGAGCAAATGGAAAGAGATTTAATAATGGCTACAGAGGACATATTGCGTTCTAACTATTGGGGGTTTTACGATATGAAAGTAACTGTGCAATACGAATCAAAGGCCTCTCCGTTATTGGTGAATGTGGCAGATGAAAACGGGATGGTACAACCGGGGACATATGACTCGTACGATATTTTTGGGGACAACAAGCGACAGTTAAATTACACTTATAGTTTCACCAGGGATGATATATTGAATGACACTATTGGGGAGGATAATTTCTTTAGAATTGGCGGATATTATGTGTTGAATACTACTGATATGAGAATTAGTCTTGACACAATAAATCCGGTTAAGTTTGATTATCAATATTCATCAGAAAATAACCGGTTTGCTTTTAATACCGATGGCATTCACAAAGATAATTTGTTAGATTTTCTAAACAACTCAATAATCGGAATTGCAATAAATGAGAGACCGGGGCAAATTGCCGATGCCTTTGTGGAAATGGTTTTAGAGAACGAAAAAGTATCAGAAGCTGTTCATCAATACCTTTACGATTTCATTCATGGTAAAGTTGAAGGAATTCAGGAGTCGCCTGAAAAACTTGCTGAAGTTATTACCCGTATAGTGATAAACAAGCTGTCTGAAACAGATTTTGAAAGTATATTATACGATAAAATTTTACAGGCTCTTGACAGGCTGCAAACTAAGTTCGACAATCCCGAAGAAATAGCTGCTGATCTGGCAAAGAGATTTTCTGAAAAAATAGAAGCAGCCATTAGTGAAGAGGATATATACAACATTATTTTACCACGAATAGAGAATTTTGAGAATGAAACACTTCCCGTTATTTCAGAGCAAATAGCAAATATGGTTTTTGAGAAAATTTCGGAGAAGCTCAGTGAAGAAAATGTTTATAACAAAATTTATCCGTTGTGGGAGTCGGTTACTCAGGTAGACACTGCTACTGTTGAGGGCACGGCAAACAAATTGTCGGAAGTGGTTACAGCACACTTTTTCGATGCTGCTTCCTTAACACAGAAAATGCTTCCTTTTGTAACAAAAATTGATGAAACAAGCACCATAAAGCTTAGTAGTTTGGCTCAGGAAATTATAGATGATGTATTAATTCCAAACGTAGATAAGATTAACGAAAGATTTCCGGGGCTGTTACTTGAACCTGACTGGGAAAGTATAAAACCGTATTTAACAAGTGCTTTAACAGGAATAAAGGCCGGATTGAAAAATTCTACAGTCGAAGATATGTCGGCAGCACTTGCCAATACTGTTATTGGAATTATGGACTTAAGTATTCAAAAGGGATTTGAAAAGGCAATGTACAGAATTCAGCAAGTTCCACCGGATCAGGTTGCTTCGTATGTTTCTTCATGGGTTGCTAATTTAGTGGATATGGCAGAGCAGCCTATTGTAGATTTAATAGAGGAAAAGCTAAATACTGTATTCGATAAGTTTGAATCAGATAAGATAGCCGAGGAGTTATCGCAGCTAATTCATTCAAAAGTTATGGATGTGCTAAGCGAAGAGCAAATTTATCAGTTGATATTACCTGTTATGGAGGCCGTGAAAAATGCTGATATAGAAAAAATTGCCGACAAGCTCGCTGACTTGATTATTGAAATGGGAGTAAACAAGGTTGACAAGGAGCAGCTTGTGGACAAGCTAACGGAAGTGATAGAGAAACTCATTGGCAAAATTAACCCTGATGAAGTATCCGAAAAACTGGCAAATCTGATTATTGAAACAGATTTGGTTCAGGGAATAGACGGATACTGGCTGGCAAAAGTTATAGAAATAAAAACTTATCAGCTCATTATAAATGTTGCCAGAAACTTGAATTCGGTTGAGAATATCGAAATTGTTATTCAGGTGAAAGAGAAAAGATGAAAGATAAAAGATAAAAGATACCTGCCTGCGTGCCTCAGTCAGGCAGGAAAGATTAAAGAGAAAAGATGAAAGACTAAAGATAAAAGATACCTGCCTGCGTGACTCAGTCAGGCAGGAAAGATTAAAGATAAAAGACTAAAGATAAAAGATACCTGTCTGCGTGACTCAGTCAGGCAGGAAAGAGGAAAGAGGAAAGAGAAAAGATAAGGCTTGGATAGGGGGAATTAAATTCCGGAAAGCCGCTACAATATAAAATGATAAAAGATGCATAAATTAACATTATTTTTTTCAATTATTCTTGTTAGTCTTTCAGGTGTAGCACAGAACAACATGCTGCAGCTTGGAGATACTGCCAGGGCTGAATATCCGTATATTTTTCCTATTCTTGGAGATAAAGCACATGAACAAGGCTTCGATCTTCCGTTGCCGGCAGGTATTATGGTTAACTATTTTTATGCCGTTCAGGATATCGCTATTCCTGATATAGCAGTAGGGTTTAATGATGGAATCCTACCGGAAATTCCACTTACAGATATTACCAGGCTCATTGAGTTTGAGGAGGTGAGAGCTACTGCCTACACTGTTAATGTGCGTCCTGACTTGTGGGTATTGCCATTTTTGAATGTATATGGTATATTCGGAAAAACCTGGTCTCAGTCAAATGTTAAAATAAGTTATCCCTTTACCCTAAATACTGTAGCCAAACTGGAAGGTGCCAGTTATGGTTTAGGTGTTACAGGAGCTTCCGGAATAGGGAAATATTTCTTTGTTTTAGACGGTAACTGGGTTTGGACTATGCTGACAAATTTTGAAGAACCTGTTAAATCAAGAGTATTCTCTTTCCGATTGGGTAGGGCATTCCCGGTTGGTAAAAATGAAAAATCCAATGTAGCTTTTTGGGTAGGAGGAATGCGTGTTCGTATGGGAGGTATAACCGAAGGGACTATTACCCTTGGAGAGGTAATTCCTGAAGAAGGCTGGAACAGGCGAGACGAAATTGTTGATGAATATTACATCTGGTATGATAATGCAGATCCGCTTAAGCAGGCTGCGGCCGATAAAGTATTAACACCTATAGTAGAAAGTATTGGTGCCGCAAACGGCGATGGTATTGTTCATTATAAAATAACCAAAAAACCTGTTCAGGAATGGAATATGATTATAGGTGGACAGTATCAAATAAATAAGGTGTGGCAGCTGAGAGCTGAAGGCGGAGTTATTGGAAACAGGAAATCGTTTCTGTTTTCTGTGAATTA
>JBDLJM010000085.1 GCA_039714315.1 Bacteroidota bacterium
AATTGGTATTAAATAAGTTCTAAGCCTCTACATTTGTTGCAAAGATTGGAAATTTCGACATCATATCGTTCACTTCCGCTCTTACCTCATCAAGAATATCGTCTTTTTCAATATTCATGATTACCTTATCTATAAGCTCAACAACTTTCAACATATCAGACTCTACAAGTCCACGTGTTGTAATTGCCGATGTACCAATTCTGATTCCTGATGTTACAAAAGGTGATTTATCATCAAATGGCACCATATTTTTATTTACGGTAATATCGGCTTTACTCAAAGCAGCATCAGCTTCTTTTCCTGTAACACCTTTGTTTCTAAGGTCGATAAGCATCATGTGGTTATCAGTTCCTCCCGAAACAATTTTATATCCTCGTTTAACTAATTCTTCGGCCATAACGTGAGCATTTTTCTTAACCTGAAGAATATAATGGAAATAATCATCAGAAAGCGCTTCACCAAATGCTACGGCTTTAGCACCGATTACATGCTCCAAAGGACCTCCCTGAATACCCGGGAAAATTGCCATATCCAGAATGTTTGACATTTTTTTGACAACACCTTTTGGAGTTTTCAATCCCCATGGGTTATCAAAATCTTTCCCCATTAAAATAAGACCCCCTCTTGGACCTCTCAATGTTTTATGAGTAGTTGTAGTTACGATATGACAATGAGGAATAGGATCGTTAAGAATACCTTTAGCTATCAAACCTGACGGGTGAGAAATATCCGCAAGTAAAATTGCTCCTACCTTATCAGCTATCTCACGAAAACGTGCAAAATCGATATCTCTTGAATATGCAGAAGCTCCGGCAATTATCATCTTAGGCTGCTCTGCAATTGCAATTTTTTCTATATTATCATAATCCAGCATTCCTGTTTCTTCCTCTACTCCGTAGAATACTGCATTATAAGTTTTACCGGAGAAATTTACCGGCGATCCGTGAGTAAGGTGACCTCCGTGAGAAAGATTAAATCCTAACACCTTGTCGCCCGGATTTAAAACTGCCAAATATACAGCTCCGTTTGCCTGAGATCCTGAGTGTGGCTGAACATTTGCATATTCTGCCCCGAAAAGCTCTTTTGCTCTGTCAATAGCAATTTGTTCGATATCATCAACTACTTCACAACCTCCATAATATCTCTTCCCTGGATATCCTTCGGCATATTTATTAGTAAGTATAGAACCCATAGCTTCCATTACCTGCTCACTAACATAGTTTTCTGAAGCAATCAATTCAAGCCCCTCTGTCTGACGGTCTCTTTCATCTTCAATCAAATTAAAAATATCGTGATCGCGTTGCATCGTTTTAAATATTTTTTTAGTTAGAATTATTTGGGCAAAAGTAATCTTTATATCAAAAAAACTAAAAGGTTTTAGACTTATTATTTATGATAAAATAATTCTTACATTTTATTAGTGAAATATCACTTAAACATCTTAGTAACAGTATAAAAAGGGCATGACACTTACAATTAGAAATAATTTTATTCTTTTTCTACAATTCTTAACTAATTATACAGTAATACTTAGCATAAATGGAGGTTCTAAATATATAACGCCCCGGATAGTAGCGATAGCTTTTGCTTTCTGAGATTTGCGAACAAAGTTCTGTGGCGGCCACGCCTCAAGCGTGGACCCCACAGAGCTATTGTGAGCTATCTCAGAAAGCAAAACTACAAGCGGATAGCCGGAAAAGGCGCATAAAATCCATAAAAAACAAGGTCAAATATTTTTCATGAAACATTAATTTACTTCAACCCTATAAATTTTCACAATCGCAATACAAAGCAATTATTATAAAGAGAAAAAACAATACAGATTAGTGATTTTAATAAAGCTTCATTTTGTTTATCATTTTTTTATTAAGATATATAAAGATATCTGTATTTTTGACCGATTAAATTTCATTAGATGCAACAATATTTAAAACTACTGATATCGCAAATATTGAGACTATTTGTTTTAACGCAGGTATTCCGATTTGTATTCTATTTCCTTTATCTCAATGGAAATACTTTTGAAGAAGGTAATATTTCTCATGCCTGGTATCTTGGTCTAAAATTCGACTTAAGATACACTCTTCTGGTTTTAATTCCTTTTGCCTTAATGATAGCTGTTAAAGGAAATAAAATATTCGCAGGCAGATGGAAGAACATTTCGAAAAACTATTTGCTGTTTGTATATATTGCGACACTCCTACTCTATCTTCTCGATTTCGGGCACTATGGCTACCTGGGAATCAGAGTTAACAGTTCAGTTGTCAGATTTGCATCGAACCCGCTTATTTCCCTCCAGATGGTTTGGGAAAGTTATCCTGTGATATGGGGAAGTTTAGGAATAATCATATTCGCTTACATCACCCGTTTACTTATAAATAAGAATTATGACAGATGTACCCGCAGCGAATTCAAAGATGAGAGCAAGATTAAATATACACTGATTATTATTACAAGTATTCTTTTTTATGCTTTTGGAATTTACGGTGCTATAGCCTACTATCCCCTGAGATGGAGTCAGGCTATGTTTACGCAAAACCAGTTAGTATCGGGATTTGCAATTAACCCCGGACTAAACATATACGACACCTACAAGTTTAAAGATACAGGTTTCGATATTGAAGCAACTAAAACTAACTTCGGTATTATGGCCAATTATCTGGGTATTGAAAATACAGACACTCTGGATTTCAGAAGAGAGATAAAAGGTATTCCTAATCAACAACAAAAGCCAAATATTGTTGTAATTATGCTTGAGTCTATGGGCTCTTCGAAAATGGGGCTTCATGGAAATCCTCTTCCTTCTACTCCAAATATGGATAGTCTGGCTATGAATGGAAGATTTTTTCCAAACTTTTTTGTTCCGGGACTTGGCACAGCAAGAACTGTTTATACAAGCTTAACAGGTATACCTGATGTTTCTGTTCAGAAAACAGCCTCACGAAATCAGTTTACTATCGATCAGCGAACTATATTTAACGATTTCGAAGGTTACGAGAAGTACTATTTCCTGGGGGGAAATGCCAACTGGGCAAATATCAGAGCAGTTTTCGAAAACAACATTAAAGACCTGAATATCTATGAAGAAGGCGACTATGACCGGCCACACAGCGATGTTTGGGGCTTAACCGATTATGATTTATTCTACGAATCAGACAAAATACTGCAGGAACAGCACAAAAGCGGAAAACCTTTTATTGCATATATTCAAACTGCATCAAACCATCGTCCATATACCATTGGTGAATCTGACGGAGATTTCGAAGTACTGGAAGAAAAAGACATCGACATGAAACTCTTCGAAAAAAGTGCTTACGACAACATCGATCAGTATAATGCCATAAGGTATCTGGATTATAACATAGGTAAATTTATAGAAAGAGCTAAAGAAGGCGGATATTTCGACAATACTATATTTGTTATGTTCGGCGATCACGACGGAAGTACAAGACCATACGATTTCAACGAAACACCGTGGTACAAATTAGGAGTAAACACCCACAGAACTACGATGCTTATGTACGGTCCTAAATACATTAAGCCGCAAATAGATTCTCTTCCTGCTACATTAATGGACGTTATGCCTACAATGGCAGGATATACGGGAATGGAGTTTACAAACTACACTTTAGGCTTGAATTTAAACGATTCTACTCCCTCAAAGAGATATGCTTTTATGTTTATGCACAGAGGTTCTCCATTTATTGCTATTTTTGACGGCAGATATATTTTACAGATGATAATGGCATCAAAAGAATTTAATTTGTTCGACACTCAAAGCAATAGTCCTTTAGATGACATCTATGAAAATGTTAAAAATAAATCAGATATTGTTGAACTGAAAAAAATGCTGGAGGCTTATCACGTAAGCACTAAATATTTGATGTTCAATAATAAAAAATAAGAAAATCTTTGGTGCTTATTAATACTTGATAAGCCCGTAATAATAAAGACAAATGATATATATCAAAAAACTAATGAAATACATTAAACCATACATAAGTTATGGTGTATTGAACGTTATATTCAACCTTCTGTATGTTGTATTCTCATTATTATCAATATCGATATTAATGCCGGTATTGGGTATCTTATTCAATCATCAGGAAAAAGTATTCGAACAGCCTGTTTATACAGGAATTGATACATTAGGAAAGTTTCTGGAAGGCAGCCTGAACTTTTTTATTACCCAACAGGCGGAACAGTTTGGCGATTTACACGTACTAATGATAATTAGTGTTGCGGGATCAATACTATTCTTATTGAAGAATTTATTCAGATATCTGGCTGTATATGTTCTGGCATACTTAAGAACAGGAATAATAAAAGATCTGAGAAACGATATTCACAAGAAAGTTATCAACTTACATATCAGCTTTTTTTCTGATAAGAGAAAAGGAGATATCATGGCGCGAATCACATCAGATGTGAATAATATCCAGGGATCGTTTTTATCGTCGATCGAAATGATGATTCGCGAACCATTCATGATTCTATTTTCGTTTGCAGTAATGCTCTATATGAGTCCGAAATTGACTTTATTCGTAATGATATTATTACCGGTTTCGGGATATATTATATCAGCAATAGGCCAGTCTCTTAAGAAAAAATCATTTATTGCCCAGAAAATAAACGGATATATACTATCGCTGGTAGAAGAGCATATAAATGGCTTAAGAGTGATAAAAGCTTTTACTGCCGAGAATAAAACAGAAGAGAAATTCAACAATACTACGAGCGAATACCGAAACGTAATGATAAAGGTTTTGCACAGGAAAGACCTGGCTTCTCCAATGAGTGAATTCATGGGTTCTATTGTGATTTTTGCAATTGTGTGGTATGGCGGATTCCTTGTACTGGAAGACAAAGACAGTCTAAACAATCTTAAACCTCAGGAATTTTTCGTTTATATAGGCCTGTTCTACCAAATTTTAAATCCGGCAAAAGCTCTTACTACGGCTTACTATAATATGGTAAAAGGTACCGCCTCGGCCGAGCGTATTTTTAGCGTACTGGAAACAGATAACCTGATTAAAGATAAAGTTGGAGCAGAAGTTATAGAAGAATTTAAATCGGAAATTGAAATAGAAAATATCAAATTTAAATATCCCGAAAATAAAAACTGGATAATTGATGATGTTTCCTTTAAAGTAGAAAAAGGGAAAACTGTTGCTCTTGTAGGACAATCGGGAAGTGGTAAAACTACCATGGCTAACCTAATCCCCCGATTTTACGACACAAAAGAAGGAAATATAAAAATAGACGGTAACAATATTAAGGATATCAGCAAAAAATCGCTGAGATCACTGATTGGAATTGTCACTCAGGAGTCTATCCTTTTTAACGACTCAGTAAGAAATAACCTCACCTTAGGGCTTAGCAGCATAACTGATGAAGAAATAATCAGAGCAGCCAAAATAGCCAATGCCCACGAATTTATCAGTAAGCTCGAAGACGGTTACGAAACAAATATAGGAGACGGAGGAGGAAAACTTTCCGGGGGACAAAGACAAAGATTATCTATTGCACGAGCTGTTTTAAATAATCCGCCAATTCTTATTTTAGATGAGGCAACATCGGCCTTAGATACTGAAAGTGAAAAACTGGTACAAGAAGCTCTGAGTAACCTTATGCAGAACAGAACTTCAATAATAATAGCACACAGACTTTCAACAATTCAAAGCTCCGACTCTATCATCGTTATGAAAGAAGGAAAAATTTTAGAACAGGGAAATCACGATGAGCTCTTAGACAAAAAAGGAGAATACAATAAACTTATTCAAATGCAATCTTTCGAATAAAAATTATATTTATAACTAACCCCATATGAAAATACTTGTACTGAGCAGCTATAACCATTCGTTTAACAACAGACTGCCGGAAATTGAAACATTTGTAGGTTTACAAAAGCAGGATGCTGAAGTTACGGTAATGGCCAAAGGTATAAGTGAATCTTTAGACTATTACAGAAAAAACGGTATTGAGGTAATTGAGGATTCTCCCCGAAAAAAAATAGATTCGGAATATATTTCAAGGGTTAAAGAAAAGATAGTTAATGAGAATTACGACATTCTTCACCTCTTATATGGCAACACCCTTAGAAACGGTATACTGGCGGCATTTGGCACAAAGGTTAAAGTAGTTGCATACTTTGGGTCTACAAGCCTGCACTGGCACGATATAACCGCTTATGCTAAATTTCTAAATCCCAGAGTGGATAAAATATTGTGTAATTCGAAACACGTAACTGCACACGTAAAAAAACAACTGCTTTTTAATAAAGAAAAAGCTACTCTGGTTTATAAATGTTTCGACACCGGGTGGTATAAAGAATATGACCCCTTCAACTTTGAACAAATAGGAATACCCAAAGACAGCGTAATTGTTACATCCGTAGCCCGAAACACAAAAGTAAAAGGTGTTAAATATTTTTTAGAATCCACTTACCACATTCCTCCGGGGAAAAATGTTCATTTTGTTCATGTTGGAAAATACATGGACAAACCAAATATTAAGAAACTAATAGAAAACAGTCCATACAGGGACAACATCCACATATTAGGCTACAGAACAGATGCCATAGAATTGATAAAAGGAAGCGATATATATGTACAAACATCGCTTGATGAGGGGCTGGGAAGAGCTATTTCGGAAGCCTGCATGCTGAAAAAACCGGTTGTAATGACTGATGCCGGTGGATGTACAGAATTAATTGAAGCTAACAAAGGAGGATTTATCAGCGAACTCAAAAAACCCAAAAGTATCGGAGAAAATATCACAAAGTTAATAGACGATAAAGATTTACGGGAAACAATGGGAGCTTCGGCCTACAGTTATATTCATGATAATTTTAATATTAATACTGCTGTACAAAATACTTATACTGAATACAGGAAGCTACTGGGCTAACGGTAAGATGTTCGAAGTTTGAGCTTACTCTTCGACTACGCTCAAAGGCTGTGTCGCAATTAATTTATCGTCATCTCGACCGAATTCTTTAGAATCAGCGAAGCTAAATCTCATTATCAGAACATGATATTTTTAACTTCGTGAATCTTCGATTTCGTTAATCCCTGCCTGTCCGGCAAACAGGCTTGTTCTATATTCATTTTAAAGGATTTAAGAACCTGTCTGCTGCCAGGCAGGCAAGGAACACCGATTAACGATTTTTGATTTTTCAATTTCCCCTTAACTCAATGACATTGATCGCGCAGTAGCGGGACTTCGTTAATAAATAAAACATTATCTCTTTGCGTACTTAGCATGTATCCTTTGCGTTCTTTGCGAGAAAAAATATGCGTATAATATCGCACTCCCCAGAAAATAGATTTGATCCTACAATGATAAAACCGAAAAATCCTACATGTAATAACCCATAAACTCAGTACGTCCTTAAGTATTGTGTATCAACAAGAAAAGAATTACTTTCGCGCCCTAAAATTTTAGCCATAAAAAGTAAATGTTTTTTAATTCAATAGATTTTGCGATATTTTTACCAATAGTATTTTTCCTCTATTGGTTTGTTGCCGACAAAAACTTAAAACTTCAAAACTTCCTCATAGTTATTGCTAGCTATACTTTTTACGGCTGGTGGGATTGGCGTTTTTTATCATTAGTACTTTTTAGCACAATAGTTGATTATTCTATTGGAGTAAAATTATCTGACGAAGAAAGTAAATACAAGAGAAAAATATATTTGTGGATAAGTATTCTTGTAAACCTTGGCTTTTTGGGCTTCTTTAAATATTACAACTTTTTTCAGGATAGTTTTGTGTCAGCTTTTTCATTTTTCGGCACAGAAATTCAAAGTAACTCACTAAATATTATCTTACCCGTAGGAATTAGTTTTTATACCTTTCAAACATTGAGCTATACAATTGATGTTTACAAAAGAAAATTAGAGCCAACGAAAGATTTTATTGCCTTTTCCGCATTTGTTAGTTTTTTCCCTCAGTTAGTAGCCGGTCCAATTGAAAGAGCTACTAATTTATTACCACAATTTTACAGGAAACGAACTTTTGAATATGACAAGGCCGTAGATGGTTTGCGTCAAATTATATGGGGTTTATTTAAAAAGATTGTTATTGCCGACAATTCTGCGCAAATAGCAAATGAAATATTTAATAATTCGGCAGACTATTCGGGAAGTACTTTGTTGATAGGAGCTATATTCTTTACCTTCCAAATCTATGGTGACTTTTCGGGGTATTCTGATATTGCAATCGGAACATCTAGGTTATTCGGGTTTAATCTGATGCAGAATTTTGCTTTCCCATATTTTTCGAGAGATATTGCCGAATTCTGGAGACGCTGGCATATTTCACTTTCAACGTGGTTTAGAGATTATTTATACATCCCTTTGGGAGGCAGCCGTGGAGGAACCCGGATGAAGGTTAGAAATACTTTTATAATTTTTATAGTCAGTGGTTTTTGGCACGGAGCAAACTGGACTTTTATTGTTTGGGGAGCTTTAAATGCTTTATACTTCATGCCATTACTGTTGCTAAATAAGAACAGGGCCAATACTGATGTTGTTGCACAGGGAAAATATTTACCCTCTTTTAAAGAATTTATACAAATAGCTTTCACATTTGGTTTGACTGTATTAGCGTGGATCTTTTTCAGATCTGAAAATATTGGTCATGCTTTAAATTATATATCTACTATTTTCTCAGGTTCATTATTTATCGCACCTAAATTTTTAAATATAGAACTGGCTTTAAGTACAATGAAGATGATTTTTGCATTTATAATCATCGAGTGGATAGGAAGAGAAGAGCAATATGCAATCGCAAATTTATTTAAGGTAAAGAAAAAGTATGTAAGATATTATTTATATGTATCAGTTGTACTTGCAATAATGATTTGGGGTAATTATAAAGAAAATCAATTCATATATTTTCAGTTTTAACATGAGAGATTTTATTAAAAAGACATCTGCATTTTCAATATTTATACTTTTTATTCTGGTTTTTACGAATTTTTATGGCGATGCTGCCAAATTATTTCACATCGGATATGAAAAGAAGATAGCCTCTATATTATTAGAAAAGAAAAATGCCACAAATATTTCTAATTATGATGAAAGATTGTTGCAAAAGGAGATCATAAATAATATAGATAAAAATCCCGATGTTGTGGTTCTCGGATCCAGCAGATCAAAACTGATTGGCAGCAAATATTTTGATAATAAACTATTGTTTAATAATGGTGTGAATGGTGCAAGTATTGAAGACCTTGTAGCTATATACCAGTTGTATAAAGAACGTGATATTCTGCCCAAAAAGATAGTTATTGTTATAGATCCATGGTTATTCAATGAATATAACGGGTTGGAAAGGTGGACTTCTTTAGAAAAAGAATATAATGATTTTCATAATAAAACCGGTACTTTTTCTAAAGCTCAGGAGAATAATTTTTCGGAATTGATCTCTTTATCTTATTTTCAAAATTCACTGAATAATTTACCAAATGTGTTTACGGGTAAATCAGACCCTGTATCAACTACTCAAAAATATAATAAAACGAATACCAAGTTACCGGATGGATCAATAATTTACGGTGAGAAGCGTATAAATTTGTCACAGGAAAACATAGACAATATAGCCCGAAAGTACTCAACCGGTAAAATATATGGTATTGAGAATTTTGAAAAAATTTCAGATAGAAATTTTGAAGATTTTAACTCTTTATGCAGTGATATAATACATAATGGCATTGAATTAGAGTTCATCTTAACTCCATATCACCCTATTACATATAAAAAAATAATCGCTAATTATCCTTGCGTAATAAAGACCGAAAACATTATTAAAAATTATGCAGAAAATGCAAATATAAACTGTTATGGCTCTTTTAATCCATCGGTATTAGAAATAGATAATAGTGGTTTATACGACGGTGTACACAGCAAAGAAATTACTATTTCTAAAATAATGAAAAAAAGAAAGGAAAGCTCAACCACGCAGAAGGGTTAAACCGAATGAATTATGTATTAACAGTGAATAGTTACACTATTCATCTTTACCATATACTTTCTTGACAGTATTGTCGCCAAGGAAATAATCCCATTCTTTTACAGGTGTACGCCAATCGCCATACACATATTCCAAATATCTCTCATAATCTTTAGGAACTGAATACTGCTTATTATCAAATTCAATCCTGGTTTTATTATCATGGAATTCCGTCGGAATGGTTTTTAATACCGATGCTCCTTCTTTTTTTACTACATAAGAATATTCTCCGTCAATATTTTTCATCACAAAAATATCTAATATTCCTTTATCGCGTACTACAACAAACTTTCTGGTTTGAACCTTAATAATTCTTACCTCTCCTTTTTTAAACGGGCCGGTATCTTTATCGAAATATCTAACTCTGGTTCTGTAACCAAGTCGCCATAGCTTTCGCTTATTTTTGATAAGCTTTTCAAGATCTTTATGCGTTATACTTATATCTAAATCCGTATCCCATGGCAGAAGTCTGTTTTCTCTGACAACACCCAATAAGGTCCCAAAATCCAATATATATTCTATCTCCAATTTATCAAATAAATCAGTTATTTTTCTCAACATTGTTTTAGCAACTTCGGCATGCTTTCCTATTAATTTAGCATCTCCTCCCATATTTATTTTTCTAAATGGATAATATATATTTTTATGCAAAATTAACAATATTTTTATACTATGATAATGTCTTGTACTTCAATAATGAAAATCTTTATGAGTTTATATAAATAACTCAATAAATATGCATAATCTCATGTTTTACATTTGTACTGATATTATAAATTGTAAATATGCTTAAAACGCATATATTTGCACCATTAACACATATCAGAGGTTTGGAAAAAAATAAAACACTTATAACATACGGTACTTTCGACCTATTCCACATAGGACATGTCAGACTACTTAAAAGAATAAAAGAAAGAGGCGACAAGCTTATTGTTGCTGTTTCTACAGATGAGTTTAATAGAACTAAAGGAAAGAAAACTATTATTCCTTTTGATCAGCGCATCGAAATTGTAAAAGCAATTAAGTATGTCGACGAAGTTATTCCTGAAAATAATTGGGATCAAAAAAAGGACGACATAATAAAGTACAATGTTGATGAGTTTGTAATGGGAGGAGATTGGGAAGGAAAGTTCGACGATCTAAAAAAACATTGTGAAGTTAGCTATTTACCAAGAACCAAAGAAATTTCATCGTCGGAACTGAAAAACTCCTTACGTGAAATTTCTAAAATATCAACAACAAAATTGAAGTTGGCTATTGACTCCCTAAACCAAATTTTACTAGACCTGGAATAATGACTAAAATATCAGCTACCATAATTACCAAAAATGAAGAGAATTATATTGAACAGTGCATCTCATCGCTAAAAGATGTGGCAGATGAAGTAATTGTAGTAGACTCTTATTCCACTGATAGAACTGAAGAAATATGCAGGAATCACAATGTAAGTTTTTTTCAAAACAAATTCGAAGGTCATATTCAGCAAAAAAATTTCGCCATCTCCAAGGCGAAATACGATTACATACTTTCGTTAGATGCCGATGAAGCGCTTTCGGATGAACTGATAAATGAAATTATTTCACTTAAAAAAGAGAAATTAAACTCTCAGGCATATAAAATAAACAGATTCAACAATTACATGGGTAAATGGATAAAATTTACCGACTGGAATCCCGACTGGAAAATCAGACTGTTTAATAAAAATATTGCTAAATGGGGAGGAAGAAATCCTCATGATTATGTTGTAGTAAACGAAAATGTAAAGGTTGGTAAATTAAAACATAATATACTACACTGGGTAATAGAAGATTTGGAATCGCACAGCAGAAAGGCAAATCATTTTTCTACAGTAGGCGCTCAAAGTTATTATGCAGCAGGAATAAGATCTAATGTTTTTAAAATACTGGTAAATCCGTCATGGTCATTTTTTAAATCATATTTCCTAAAACTTGGCTTTATGGATGGTATTGCCGGACTTGCTATAAGTGGTATTTCGGCCTACACAGTATTTTTAAAATATCTGAAACTATACCAAATCCAAAAAAACAGAGTAAAAACTTACTCTTATTACTCTGAACATATAGAGCAGAAGAAATAACTGAAAAACACAAACATCTAATTAGTTATATTTGACCTGTTAATTTGGTAAATATCCATTATCGCAATTTGAATATTACCATTAAGTAAATAATATAAAGACTCATAATAGTTATGAAAGTTATATTTTTCTGTCAGAATCCATATGCCTTATCAATTAACAAGCCTATATATGATGTTGCAGTAAAAAGAAATTATGAAACTTTATGGTATATACCTGATAATGTAAAAGCATTCTTAGATTTTGAAGTAACTTCAACCGATTCCATGAAAGTGTTAAGCGATTTCGATGCTGATGCTATTATAGCTCCCGGAAACGAAGTTCCACATTTTCTACAGGGAGTCAAGGTTCAAATTTTTCACGGATTAGCAGGCGAAAAGAAAGGACATTTTCATATCAGACATTACTTTGACCTGTATTTAACACAAGGGCCATATTTTACAAGAGGATTCGAAAAATTAAAGAAAAAGCACCGCGACTTTGATGTAATTGAAACGGGATGGTCTAAGCTTGATACTTTATATCTTGCCAACAAGTATAAAAGCAGAAAGAGTGATTTATTAAAAAAATATAAGGCTGAAAACATAATATTATATGCTCCTACATTTTCTCCTTCATTAACCTCTGCAAAAAATTCATTTGACGACATTTTTTCTATTGCAGAAGAAAAAAATAACCTCCTGATAATTAAGTTTCACGACCTTATGAATAAGGAAGTAAAAAACTTATACATCGAAAAGGCAAAAGAGTATGAAAATATAATTATATCTGAAGAAAAATCAATCATACCTTCTCTTGTTGATTCGGATATTATGATTAGTGATACATCTTCGGCTGTTTATGAATTTTTAATTCTTGACAAACCTGTAATAACAATTAATACCAGAACAAAATCACCAAAGTGGTTAAATATTAGTAACAGCAGGAATTTAACAAACCAAATAAAGGAAACTTTAAGCGAAGATCCATTCAAAAAACAAAGACAGGAAATTATTGCAGAATACCACCCCTACACCGATGGTAAATCGTCACAAAGAATGCTGGACCAAATAGAAAATTGGGTAAAAATAAACGGTGTTCCTGCTAAAAGAAAACTATCATTTTTACGAAGAAGAAAAATCAACAAACTTTTCGGTAAACTATAAAATTTGTAATCTCTGCGAAATAAATTGTTCAGATAGCTCCTTATTTCTTAATCGTATTTTTTGATTTAACCGCAAGGTTCCGCAAAGTAATGCGCCAAGTTACGCAACGTTAAATTAATAATACCTTGTATGCTAATGGTTTCTGATGAAAATTCATTTTTTGAGCTTTCACTCCTCTAAACTGCCTTCTAAAGTCTTTAATTTTTGCATTAAACGATTAAGTGGAAGCATTATTACGTAATGAAATACTAAGTTAGGAAATAGTTAAATTAATAGTGTCTGCATGTCAAAATAATTGAATAGCCTTCGTCATCTATCCATAATCTTCTTCGTATAGCAGAATGTCCCTGTGCTTCCGACAGTGATAGTTGCAGCTTTTTCGGAAATGTTTACATTCATGAACTCCTAAATATAAAATTATTAATGTGAATAATTGCGTTTCGCTTTTTTGCGAAACATAGCATGGAGAAAGAAAGCTGGCAACGGTTGAGAGTGAGGAA
>JBDLJM010000086.1 GCA_039714315.1 Bacteroidota bacterium
AGGAGACATTGGCAGTAATTTAATATCATTAATCGTAACCGACGAATATGGGAACACTGGAGAGGCCATGGCCGTTGTTATCGTAACAAATCAAAACGCCGAACTAAATGAAAATATTCAAAGTGCTACAGGAGTAAATTAGCAGTACAAGTATTATAATCAAAAACTATAAAAATTAAGGCTGTGTTTAAATTTTATTAAACACAGCCTTTTTATTTATTAATCATCTTTTTTAATTATCCCTAATCGCCTGGCTCTTTCTTTCCATATATTATGAGCTAAAACCCTCATATCCTCTACCATATCCGACTCATCCATAATCTCTATTCCTATAAGGGTCTCCAATACATCTTCCATAGTAACTATTCCTGATACTCCACCATATTCATCAACTACTAAAGCTATATGTTCATTTTTATTTGAAAGCTGATGCAGTAATCGTGAAATATCGGATGTTTCTAAAATAACCGAGATCTCTCTTGAAAAGTCTTTCAATATCACATTTTTATCTCCATTAATTATACTGGCGTAGATTTCATCTTTTAAAACATAACCGGTAATATTATCCACATTAGTATTGTATATAGGTATTCTGGAAAACGGCAATCCTTTGTGCTGCTCAAAAAAATCTTCAATACTTGCATTCTCAGAAGAAGCATTAATTACGGTTCTTGGAGTCATTATATCCTTACTCTTTACAGCCTTGAACCTGTTTAAACTTTCAAGAATTTCGTATTCCTTTTTATCTATGACTCCGGCGGCGGCACCTACCCTGGCCATAATGTAAAATTCTGAACGACTTAAAGTATTATCTCCTTCATTTACCTTCAATTTCCTGGTCAATACCTGACTCATCCATACTAGTGGATAAGTTAATATCATCGTTGCTTTTACGCCGTAAACCGTGAAATCTGTAAGCTGTCTCCAATAATTTGCACCAATAGTTTTAGGTATAATCTCCGAAAGTATCAAAATTCCAAGCGTCATCAGCCCTGCAACAACAGCTTCTATACTAACATTTAACCCGAACAAATTGATATAATTCTCCCCCCACAAACGTGCTGCCTGAGCTCCCACTCCAATAGCTCCTACCGTATGCGCAATGGTGTTTAACGAAAGTATGCCGGCCAAAGGTTTATCAATGTTCTCTTTAAAACCTTTTAGTGTCTTTCCTATCCACTTATCTTCGTTTAATAGAATTTCAACTCTTGACCGGGGAATACTTAAAAGGACGGCTTCCCATATAGAGCATAAAAATGAAAAAACAATTGATAATGAAAAAAATATAATTAACAATGTCATTCGAGCAAATCAATATTGATTAATATAATGCAAGATAAGAAATGATTACATTTTTTTCACCCCGGGCAGTAAGTTTACTTCAACTTTTTATAATAAACCAGATTCTCCTTATCAGCCTTGGGGTCAAAAATAATCGTCAAATCTTTTAGTACCACATCGGGTCGTAATACTCCCATTTCGAAATACGAATTAGCTCCCCACGGGGTAAGGCCACCGTATGAGTATACATTTTTATCTTTAAATGCTTTAAACAGTGAATATTTTGTATTTGAACTTAACAAATCATCTAACGATTTTTTTCCGCCAACACCTATCCAGTAATCTGCATCTATGGCATCTTCAAATACTTTTTCGAATGAAAATGATTTTGACCCGCTGGTAGTATCACTACTCCAAACGTAACTGGCCCCGGCATTTTCGTACATTTTAACTGCAAAGCTGTTTCCTCCGGGAGCATACCATGCATCGCCAAACATTATTCCCGAAAGAACCTTAGGCTTTATATCTTTCTTTTTAATAGTATTTTTTAATTCCAGATAGTTTTTTTCAATCTTTTCAAACTCCTTATTTGCCAATTCCTCTTTTCCCATCAACAAACCAAAAAGTTTTATCCATTCCACCTTTCCCAAAGTGTTTTCCTCATAAAATTCAGTAATAAAAATAGACTTTATGCCTACTTTATGCAGCTCTTTTGTTTGCCCCTGCGCTCTTAAGTTTGGAAAATCAAACACAATATCAGGATTGAGATCAAAAAGTTTTTCAAGATTTAACGCCTCTGCAGTTCCAAGCTCTGCAATTTTACCGTTTATTGCCAAATTGTGTAAAACTGAATCTGAAATGAATTTTGTATTTGGAAAACCAACTATACTCTCTCTGGAATTCAAAATCTCAAAAAAACCCAAATGTGTTGTTGATGTAGCTACAATTTTCTCAAATGGAATTTTAATTATATTCTTATTTTGAGGTGCATACGATACAACAAACTCCTGCACAATCTTATTGTCTCCAATAATTTCAACTCTAAAATCTTCTCCGGATTTAAATACCTTAAAATGAGTTGCATATTTTAACGGCAACTCATACTCCACGGGCACATCCCCACTATCTTTTTTCTCATTTTCATTATTACCACACGAAAAGATAAAAAATACTGCAGGTAAAAATATTAAGTAATAAATGGATTTCATAAATTTTTTTTGTGTTCCCAATTAATATTTCAAACTTACTTCGTTAATACACTCCCCCAAATTTATCACAAAAAAAGGTATATGGCTATAATCATACAATAAATTTCTACAGGAGTCTACATCATAACAAATCATAAATACACATCAATTAACCTGAAATATCTTTGCCTTTTAATAAAAATGAGTATTTTCGCCCGAAATTATTTTAAAACAAAGTATAACGACTATATAACAGGATGGAAGGACCTATATTTACAAACGATGCGATAGTATTTGGATTACTTCTGGCTTCTCTTGCCTTTGTATTTCACACATCTAGCAGCAACAATAAAAATTGGAAAAGGTTCTATAAGATCTTTCCTCCTTTATTAATGGCTTATCTGATTCCAAGTTTCCTGAATTCTTTTGGAATTATATCAGAAGAACACTCAGAATTATACACAATGGCAAAACTTTACCTTTTGCCTACATCATTGGTTTTAATGACCTTGAGCATAGACCTTAAAGCTATTGTTAACCTTGGACCTAAAAGTATTATCATGTTCTTTACCGGAACAGTAGGAATTATGCTGGGTGGTCCTTTAGCCATTTTGATAGTTTCTTACTTTTCTCCTGATACAGTTGGAGGAGTTGGTTTTGATGCAGTTTGGAGAGGTTTAACTACCATTGCAGGAAGTTGGATTGGTGGCGGTGCTAACCAGGCAGCTATGTTGGAAATATACCAGTATCCACAAGAAAAATATGGTGCAATGGTACTTGTCGACATAATTGTAGCCAATATTTGGATGGCAGTATTATTAATGGGAATTGGTAGAACTGCTAAAATAGATAAGTGGTTAAATGCAGATTCATCTGCAATTGAAGAACTTAAAAATAAAGTTGCCAACTATACAGCCAGTATATCCAGAATGCCTACACTTAAAGACTATATGTTAATTATCGGTGTTGGATTTGGTGTAACTGCCCTGGCACACATGTTTGCCGACAGTTTTACAGTATGGCTAGTTGAAACTTTCCCAGGCATGAATGAAAGTTCATTGAGTTCCAGTTTCTTTTGGCTAATTGTTGTTTCAACTACATTAGGTTTACTACTATCATTTACAAAAGCGAAAAAACTCGAGGGAGCAGGAGCTTCAAAAATCGGTAGTGTATTTATCTACATCTTAGTTGCTACCATTGGTATGAAGATGAATGTTTTACAGATTTTCGAAAACCCGGGACTTTTGGCCGTTGGTTTAATCTGGATGACATTCCATGTTTTACTGTTAGGAGTGGTTGCCAAAATAATTAAGGCTCCATATTTTTTCTTAACAGTTGGAAGTCAGGCAAATGTTGGAGGAGCAGCATCGGCACCGATAGTTGCAGCTGCATTCAATCCGGCATTAGCACCGGTTGGAGTTCTTTTGGCAGTTTTGGGTTATGCAGTAGGTACATACGGGGCTATGTTCTCGGCCTACCTGATGGAACTTGCTTCTAATCTTTAATATTTATAATTAATCGGGGATAATTAGTAAACAATATTATCTTTACGGCTAAACTTGAAAAAAACTTAAAACTCAATTCAATAGATGAAACATTCATGAGTGTAATTTTTCTCACACCAAGCTTTAGCGTGGCCGGCAAGGGGAATGATAATAAATGAATGTAACATCCCTGCCTGCAAGAAGCAGTCAGGCAGGTGACAAAAACATGTAAATATACTAGATGAAAAAGATTTTTTTTATTTTATCAATAATAGGAATATTAGGTTCCTGTAGTAAGGATTTAGATTCCAACTTTAGTATCGAGGGTAACGTTAAAGGTATGCGCAAGGGTATTGTATATCTTCAACAAGATATCGACGGTCAGTTAGTAACTGTTGACTCTCTGTTTCTAAAAGGAACTGATTTTTTTGAATTTGAGGGGAATATTGAATCTCCTGAAGTATTTTACCTGAGTACAAGTCGCAGAAATTCATCTACATTGCCAATCTTTGTTGAGAAAAACAAAATATTGATCGATGCAGATGTTAAAGATTTGTTGGGTGCTGATATTAAGGGTTCAGAAAATCAGGAATTACTGGATAAATTCAATAAAATAATTGGACGATTCAACTCTTACAAGAACGAATTGTATGTTAAAGGCTTACAGGCGAGTAATAAAAAACATCTTAAAACCTTTAAAAGTTTATCAAGTCAGTATGAAAAAAACGAAGTAAAAAAACTGAGATATATTCTAAATTTTGCCGTAACAAATGGATCTAAAGACATTGCTCCTTATGTAGCACTAAACTACCTGAGTTCAAGCGATATTACAGTTTTAGATACCATTAATAATTCTATGACTCCGGAAATAAAAAATGGAAAATACGGACAGGAACTAAACGAGCTTGTTACTCAGATAAAAGCTACAACAGTAGGCAATAAGTTCCCGGAAATTACCCAAAATGACACTACCGGAACCGGGATTAAACTTGAGAATAAAAATGGTTTAATGTTGGTTAAATTCTGGACTTCCTCGGCAGAAAACAGCAGAATGTCTAACAGTATGGCAAAAAACATATCAGAAAAATACAGCGAGGATCAAATAAAAATAATATCTGTATCGTTAGATACAAATAAAGATATGTGGATAGAAGCTGTAAAAGAAGACAAACTTCCATGGCTCCAGGTAAGCGACCTTAAAGGATATAAAAATGAAGCTGCCAGAAAACTTGCTATCAGAGTAATTCCCGAAAGTGTATTAGTTGACCAAAACGGAATTATTATCGGCAGAAACATGATGCAGGATGAAGTTATTGCTAAAGTTGACGATTTCGTTGAAAATAACGCAGCCACTGACAATTAAAATAGAACATTCAGATAAAAACAAATAATTAATATTAATCAATAAACTCAACATGAGAAAAATAGCAATGGCAATTGGATTTGCCACAGCATTAGTTTCTTGTAACAATCAAGATAACCTAACAATAAACGGTAATATTGCCGGATTGGAAAACGGTAAATTAATTGTTGCCAAAATCGAAGAAAACCGTCCTTCAAATATAGATACTATTGAAATAAAAGAAGGAAAATTTTCTTACACAGAAAAAATGGAGGAAGCAGATTTCCGTCTGTTCATACTTGAAGAAAACAGACAAAAAGGTGTTTTCATGTATGTGGGGAATGACAATGTAACTCTTGAAGGAAATATCGACAGTCTTGACAAGTCAGAAATCAAAGGTTCTGCATCTAACGAACTTTACACTGAATTAATCGAAGGATTCAAAGAAGTACAAAAAGAAAAAGGAGAACTTTATCAGGAAGCTCAAATGGCTCAGATGCAAAAAGATTCAATTAAATTAGAATCTTTAAAAGATGCTATCGAGCAAAACGATGCAAAAGGAGAAAACCTGGTTTATGAATTTGCTAAAACAAACAATGAAGCAACTCTTTCTGCATGGGCTTTAAACACTATTATTCAAAAATTTGATTACGAAAAAGTAAACCCTATTTACGAAGGTTTTTCTCAGGAAGTAAAAGACAGCAAATACGGTAAAGATTTAGCCGAAAGACTTGCTAAATTAGCTAAACTGGCTACAGGTGCGGTTGCTCCTGATTTCACTCTTACTACAACTACAGGAGAAGAGTTTAAGCTTTCTGAGCAAAAAGGAAAAGTTGTTCTTATCGATTTCTGGGCACACTGGTGTAAGCCGTGTAGAGCAGAAAATCCAAACAACATTGCCCTAATCGAAAAATATGGAAACGACGGATTCACAATTGCAGGTATTTCTGTAGACCGTCCACAAGATAAAGACAAGTGGTTACAGGCAATTGAGGATGATAAAATCAACTATACTCAAATGTTAGATACTATAGAAGTAAACAAAGAGTATGACGTTCGTTTTATACCTACAACTATCTTACTTGATAGAGAAGGTAAAATCATCGCTAAGAACTTAAGAGGTGAAGAATTAGCTGCAAAATTGAAAGAGATTTTCACAAAATAAGCTAAAATAAATACATATAAAGACCTGCATGTTGACTTATGTCAATATTGCAGGTCTTTTTATTTGTATTTATTGGTATAACCCGCATTATTCACCTCTACCCATGACAATCTTTTTTTTACCGCAAAGTTTCGCAAAGTTATGCGCAATTACGCAGTGCCTCGGCTTAGCCGACGGGAGTAATCATGAACACCAAAAACAATAAATATTTGTGAATAAAGTTTCGCAAAGTAAAAAGAATATTAACTCTGCGTAGCTTTGCGCTTTACTTGGCGTTACTCCGCGGTTAGTATTTTTTGTCATCAGCTCACCGTGTCCAGGCTCAGCCGATGATCGGAGTTTTTGCAAAAAAACTGGGTCTGCCTTTTTTACAACATTTCTAAACTGAGTTTAGCAAAGTTTTGCTCTTTGTAATATTGCTCCGGCTTTGTGTTACATTGCGGTTAAAATGCCCCAGATTATTTGCCAAAAAAACCGTTTATGAATACTATTTTCAGTTCTACCGATAATTTCACATAATGATTTCGTAACTTACTGTATATTAATCAAAAACTTTTAATATATAATGGAAAAACAAATATCAATTGGCCTCAGGAATACATTTATCGTACATGGTACTATAATGAGTATTATCGCTCTTATTTTTCTATCTGCTCCTATACAGTGGGGAAGCCTTACGGGCGCAATGTCAGAGGAAGTTCCGCAGATATATACTATCTTAGGTGCAACCATACTTGGGTACGCTATTAGTTCTTTTCTGGCAATAAGAGAATCATCATGGGAAAAAGTTAAGATAATAGTTCAGATGGAATGCATCATTAGTATAATATTCCCATTTGTACTTCTATTTGGAATATTACTTTTGGGGCTTCCTCAAATAGCCTGGCTGTTCTTTGTTGTGATGAGTGGTTTTACAATAGCATTTAATTTTTTCTATTTCAAAGAATTAAAAACTAAATAAACGAAGCCTTTGTATTTTTTGATATAAATCCTTTAATACGAATATACCATATACTTTAAAGCCTAATTGAACATCATTATTGGGAATGCCTGCTTATCAGTAGACAGTACTTCGTCTTATTAGTATAACGCCCCGGATAAGAGCGATAGCTTTTGCTTGCTGTGATTGTTGAACAAAGCTCTGTGGCGGCCACGCCTCAAGCGTGGACCCCACAGAGCTATTGTGAGCTATCACAGCAAGTAAAACTACAAGCGGATAGCCGGAAAAGGCGCATAAAAATCATTTTCAAAGACACCTAAAACCTTAATCAACACCTAATTCAAAAACTTAATCGTCAAAGGATAATGATACGGTCTCCCATCATTAACCTTAATTGCATTAACTATCGGATATATTACTGAAATAAGACCAATAATTACCAATAAGATGTAACCGATGAATATAAAAAACAGTAAAAAGGAAATGATACCCCATAGCAACATCGACAGCTGAAAGTTAATTATATCTTTCCCGTGTCTGTCTAAATCATAAATTTCATCCTTTTTACTCATCCAGATAACTATTGGAATAATTATTCCTCCCAATGATGGCAATATCAAACCTGCTAACTGAGATATATGAGTTAGCATCAAAAACTGATTATCGTATTTCATAAATCTTATCTAATAATTGTAAACTTTAAAGTTTCACAAGGTTATACTTATTCTTTTTAAAAGTAATATTCTTTGTAAAAAAAACAGGTGTTAATATGTTTTTAAATTTCCACCTGCAATTTGCATTATTTAATCGCTAGTTTTAATACATTTACACATAATATATTCATCATTCAAGCTATAAAATAAGTAAATGGCTATTATCACATTAACAAGTGATTTCGGGTTAAAAGACTATCATGTTGCTGCAATGAAAGGAGCTATACTCTCTGAATTGCCTGATGCAAAACTGATTGACATTTCGCATGAGATATCTCCATTCAACTTAATCGAAACAGCTTATATTGTAAAAAACGCCATCACTAATTTCCCTAAAGGGACCGTAAATATTATCACCGTAGATTCAGAATACAGTATCGATAATAAACTTATCGCAGCCAAAATTAATGATCAATACTTTGTAACAGCCGATAATGGTATATTATCATTTTTAAAAAATGAATTTTCAGAATTTAAGATATTTGAAATAAATATTGGCAACCAAAACGAGTCGTCTTCAGTACCTACTCTGGTAAAAACAGCTTGTCATATAGCCCGTGGCGGAACTATGGAAATAATTGGAAAACCCATAGCCGAAACTAAAGAAATGAAGGTTATGAAACCTCTAATCACGGATGATGGAAGTAAAATTATCGGAAGCGTTATTTATATCGATAATTACGGAAATGTTATCACTAACATTAAGCGCGACTTTTTTAATTTGGCAAAAGGAAATTATACAAATTTCGAAATAATTGCCAGAAATCATAAATGGAAAAAAATTCAAAATAAATATAACGAGATAGAAAACTTTAATTCTGCAAATAAAGAAATTAAAGACGGACAAAAACTGGCTCTTTTTAATTCAGCTGACTTTTTGGAAATTGCCATATACCGAAGTAACCTGAAAACTGTTGGAGGTGCTTCTACCCTATTGGGTCTTAATTATCTCGATACAATAACAATAAACTTTATTTAAAATGATTATTAGAATAGTAAAAATGTCGTTTAAAGAAGACCGCGTGGATGAATTTCGCGAAAATTTCATGAAACATAAAGACGAAATTATGAATTTTGAAGGTTGTGACCTTCTGGATCTTCTGAAAGTTAAAAATGAAGAAAATGTATATATGACATATAGTTATTGGGACGATGAAGAAAGTCTCGACAATTATAGAAATTCGGAATTATTTAAACGTGTTTGGACTCCTACAAAAGAAATGTTTAGCCAAAAACCTGAAGCCTGGACAATGGAAAGAGTTTTGGGGATTCATAAGTTATGAGTCCGTGTGAGTTAAAAAACGTAAACCTTGCCCTGAGCGTGGTTCCTGAGAGAAGTTGAAGGGAGTAACCAGTCCTTCGACAAGCTCAGTAACCGGTAACCAGTAACCAGTAACCAGTAACCAGTAACCAGTAACCAGTAACCAGTAACCAGTAACCAGTAACAAAAGTATGTTTGCAATTTACAAACGAGAAATTATAAAGTTTTTTTCATCTGCTATCGGATATTTAGTTCTAATGGTATTCCTATTGATAAACGGACTATTCTTCTGGTATTTCGATGGAGAGTTCAATATCCTGAATAATGGATATGCAAGTCTGGATAACTTCTTTAGAATAACGCCTTGGTTCCTGCTTTTTCTCATCCCTGCGCTGACAATGGGGATGATCTCGGAAGAGAAAAAACAAGGAACTATAGAACTGCTATTAACACACCCTATAAAAGAAAGTCAAATTTTCTTAGCTAAATTTTCAGCTACACTAACTCTAATTATTTTAGCTCTTTTACCTACTCTGATATATGTTTACTCTATATATCAACTTTCTGTACCCGTTGGAAATATCGATCTTGGAGCAATTGCAGCTTCTTATTTTGGTTTAATACTGATATCTACAGCATTTACGGCGATAGGAATGTTTAGTTCAACTATATCCGACAATCAAATAACCTGCTTTATTTCCGGAATACTTATTTCTGTATTGTTTTACTATTCCTTCGAACTCATTTCCGAAATTGATTTTCTTACATCAATTAATTACTCACTGAAACAGCTCGGCATGCTAAATCACTTTACAAGTATTAGCCGTGGAGTAATTGATTTCAGCGATATAATTTACTTCCTGAGTCTGATAGTTGTATTTTCAGGTTTAGCTATTGTTCAGATAAAAAAACTTAAGTGGAATAAAGCTAAACGCAAATCAGACTTAAGAAATATTTCAATACTGATATTATTTCTTATTCTGATAAATTACATATCTGCTTTTCTGGTATACAGATTCGACTTCACTTCTGATAAACGTTTTACTCTGAATAGCCGCAGTATATCAATAATTGAAGAAACAGATAAAGATATCCACATACAGGTTCTGTTGAGTGGTGATTTACCTACAGGCTTTAAACAACTTGAGGCTGAAGTTAAAAGAACTCTTGAAGATTTCAAAAATTACAACTCAAAGATAAGCTACTCATTTATAGATCCTTTTGAAGGAAAAGACAATCAACAGAGAGACCAGATTTTAGAGGAGCTGAATTCTAAAGGATTGAGTCCTATTAATGTTGAAATTAATAAAAAAGGTGAACGTAAATCAAAATACATATTTCCCTGGGCACTTATTAAAAAAGATAACAAATCTGTAAGAGTAAATCTCTTAAAAAATAAAATCGGAGCTTCGGCAGAACAACAACTTAACAACTCAATTGAAAACATTGAATATGCTCTGGTTGATGCTATAATAAAAATAAACACTAACATTAAGCCGAAAGTTGCTATTTTAAAAGGACATGATGAACTTAATGATGCATTTTTAGCAGACTTCTTAAATAGTCAACACGAATATTATCACTTTGAAAGATTAAAACTCAATGGTGAAACTTCGGTTTTCGAGCTTGAGAAAGTTATTGAAAATTACGATGCCCTGATGGTGATAAAACCGGGTAAACAGATAAGTGAAAAGGAAAAGCTACTGATAGATCAATACATAATGAAAGGAGGAAAAAGTATGTGGCTACTCGACGGTGCCTATGCCGATATGGACTCCTTGCTAAAAGATGGAAAAATGCTGGCCTTCCCCCGCGATTTGAATTTAAATGATATGTTATTTAAATACGGATTTAGAGTTAATGCTGACATTGTAAAAGATTTACAGTTTGCTCCAATAAAACTTGCGAGCGGAAATTTAGGCAATAATGTACAATATCACACTGTACCATGGCCATACTTCCCTCTGTCAATCCCAAAATCGAAACACCCTATTGTTAAAAATATAGAAGCTGTAAAATATCAGTTTGCATCTTCAATTGATACTATTTTATCACCTGAAGTAAGAAAAACAATTCTTTTAGAATCCTCTGAATTCTCCAAAACATTCGGTATTCCAAATTTCATCGACTTCTCCGAAATTCAGAAAGAGCTTAATGAAAATAGTTATAACGAAGGAAGGAAAATTCTCGGGCTTCTTTTGGAAGGTAAATTTAGTTCGGCTTTTAAAAACAGAATACTTCCATTCGCTGCCGCTAATTATACAAACATAAGTGAAGAAAATAAAATAATTGTATTTTCGGATGGGGATATTATTGCAAATCAGTTTCAAAACGGACAACCATTACCTCTTGGATATGACAAATGGTTTAATCAGCAGTATGGCAACAAGGAATTAATTGAAAATTCTTTGAGTTACCTTTTGGATGGCTCCGGTATTTTAAATATTAAGAAAAAAGAAGTAACACTACGACTTTTAGACAAAAAAATACTTCAAAAGGAAAGAACTTATTGGCAGGCAATCAATATTATTTTCCCGGTGAGTATATTGTTGATTTTTGCAGTATTATTTGTTTTCATCAGAAAAAGAAAATACAAAATTAATTAACACCAAACTTGTTAATAATTTATATTTGCAATGATTTATTAGTAAGAGATTTTAATTATCTTGAGCAATCATTTTTAGTATTAGATATAAATTTATTCAGGTAAATAGAATAAGCATGAAATCCCCCTAAGGACTAACGTTCATAGCAACTAGTATAATTATTAGTGGATAACATGTGACAAAAACATAAAATTAATATACACATGAAATTTTTAGTTTCCAGTTCATTACTATTAAAACACCTACAAATACTTGGGGGTGTTATAAGTAACAATAATACATTACCAATTCTCGATAATTTTCTTTTTGAGATAAAAGATTCAACCCTTACAATAACATCTTCTGACCTGGAAACTACTATGTCGGCAAGTATTGAAGTAGAATCTGAAACTGACAGTGTATTGGCTATTCCTGCAAAATTGCTTTTAGATACTCTTAAAACTTTCCCTGAACAACCACTTACGTTTATACAAAATAAGGATAATAAGACTATTGAAATTTCTTCTGATTTCGGTAAATATGCTTTAGCATATATCGAAGGGGATGAATTTCCTAATGCAGTTAATTTAGAATCACCATCAAAAGTAGAGCTTGCGGCCAATATTTTGAATACTGCGATATCTAAAACAATTTTTGCTACCGGAAATGACGATTTACGCCCTGTTATGTCGGGTGTATATTTCTCGTTTTCGCCCGAAGGAATGACTTTTGTTGCTACAGATGCTCATAAATTAGTGAAATATGAGCGTACTGATGCTACTGCCGAAGAGGAAGCTGATTTTATCATGCCTAAAAAGCCTTTAAACTTATTGAGAAATATTTTAGGGTCTAATGATTCTGATGTTTTGATAGAGTACAATGTTGCAAATGCAAAATTCACTATCAATAACATTGAACTTATTTGTAGATTAATCGACGGGAAATATCCTAATTATGAAGCGGTAATTCCGAAACAAAATCCTAATGTATTAACTCTTGACAGAAACAACTTCCTTAGTTCTGTTAAACGTGTTTCTATCTTCTCTAATAAAACTACACACCAGATAAAGCTAAACATAGCAGGTGCTGAATTACAAATTTCTGCAGAAGATTTAGATTATTCAAACAAAGCCGATGAACGTCTTTCATGTGATTATAAGGGAGATGATATGCAAATTGGCTTTAACTCAAGATTTTTAATAGAAATGCTGGCAAGTCTTGAATCAAGCGATATTACTCTTGAAATGTCTGCTCCAAACAGAGCTGGTATTTTAACTCCGACTGATGGTTTAGAAGAAGGTGAGAAAATTCTAATGCTTGTTATGCCGGTTATGATTGGAGCGTAATAAAGTATATTAAACAATAATATATCGGGAGCCTAAGGTTATAATACTTTAGGCTCTTTTTTGTTTTATCAAACCTAAACATTGTCAAAATTCACAATACTTTTCTATCTCTCCTAATAGCTCATTACTCCATTTATTAATTTATACTTTGATCGCATATCTGTCTTATGAAAAAAGTGAATTGCATAAAAATATAATCATCTGCACTTAGCTATAAA
>JBDLJM010000087.1 GCA_039714315.1 Bacteroidota bacterium
ATCTCAATTTTCTCTTTTTCGGTTAGCTCTTTAAAGGTCCTATTTCCTGCTGATTTTTTAGACTCTTTCGTTTCTAACTCAATATCGTAGATACCTTTTATTTTCTTAAAAGGAATTCTAGGTTTTCTTGTAAAAACCGATGTTTTATTTCCGAATCCAATGTATCCTACACCAGGACTCATTCTACGTTTGTTTCCCTGCCTCATAAATTTGCCGATAGATAGAGTTTGCTATTGAGTTTTTTTTGGATTAAATTATTTTTTTAGTTTGAAATAGTTAGCTATTGGTTATCGTTTCTTTGCTGTTTCGCTAAGTTTTTTTTGATATGGCGTGTATGCGAACTTAGAAAGCTGAGCTAATTAGTCAATAGATGTTAAATATTGTTCAGCGGTCATTACAGGAATTTTTGAATTTTTAAAATCTTTTAAACTCCTTGTAATAATAATATCTTGATTATTCTCGAGAGCAGTATAGTACTGTATACCATCTTCAAAATCTTTAAACCCTTCATCATTTAATGCTAAGTCAACAACCTTATCGTCAAGTGACAATATTCGAACAAGAATTTTAAATTTTCTTAGAATATCTCTTGCACCATCTGCGGATTTCATTTTCGAGAGAATATAATTTGTATTCGCAAAAGTAAGAGAGCTGACTGTTAATTTTAATTTATGTTTATCTGCAAGAGAGAAAATTTTAGCAGCGCTGTCGTAAAACTCACCTCTTTTTGCTAAAAGATCAATAACAATAATTGTGTCAATTAGTAATTTACTCATTTGTATTTTTCTATTAAAAAGTCAGTATAGTCTTTTTTGTAGTCAAAGTTTTTGTCAAGTTTAATGACACCACTTAAACTCTCAACAAAAGGAGTAATTTCTATTTCTTTCGATCTATGTGATGTTAATGCAGACAAATAAGATTCAATAATTTTTGAGAGGCTTACTTTTTGAGATTTTGCATATTCTTTTGCCTTTTCAATTATTTCTTTGTCAACACTTAAAGTCAATTTTGTATCCATGTTAAAAATATTTACGTGTAAAAATAATAAATACACACGTATACTGCAAGTGCATACGTAGATAATTATAATTATTATACGGTTTTACTCCTGTGAGGTATTTAGTAAACAAACCTCAGTAATACTATTTAAACAATTAATGGTTTTAATCATAACTGTAAAAAAAATTAATTACAATACAAACTCTTTAACCCGCAATAACTATCATTATTAGAAATGATATTTATGTTTTCATTATTAGTATCTCAAAAAAAATACGCTTTTTATTTATACACAATTCTGATAATATTTACTTTAGCCGCCAATAAATCAGTAATTATTTTCTTTTACAAAACTATCTTTTATGACGAAATTTATTAGCGCAGCCTTACTTTTATTTGCTGTACTATTCAGCAGCTGTGGCAAACAAAGCGAAAGCACAGCTGTTATAACGGGATACTACCTCAGAGATGCATCAGGCAACGCAATGGGAATGGTAGAAGAACCAAATGTAAAACTCAACAACGGAATCAACGACCCCGAATACAAAATCAGCATAGGCTCCTACCCTAACCCTTTTAGACATATATGCAACATTTACACCAATAATCCATCGCCCGAAGTGCTTAAAAAAATCGTGGTAACAAAAGCCGAATTCAACAAAAGAGCATCTGTTAGCACTAACATGCCTGCCACTGCCGATGATATTGTTGGAGAAGTGTTAATTGAACAGGAATTTACAAACTCTTACTACAGTCTTGATTTTTCCGATCTTGAAACCGGCTATTACAGAGTGTACGTAGAAATAAACGGGGAACTGTTTTACGATAATCTTAAAAAAACAGACTAACCCTCCGACAAATTCACAAATCATAAATCCTTGCCCTGAGCGAAGTCGAAGGGATAAATCATATATCATAAATGCTAAACAGTTTCTTTGAAATAGAAAAACGCCAATCATCTTATAAAAAAGAAATTATTGGTGGGGCAACAACTTTCCTGACTATGGCTTACATAATATTTGTAAACCCGGGTATTTTAGGCGATGCCGGAATGGATAGAGGTGCGTTAATCACAGTAACTATTGCTGCATCTGTAATTGGTACATTATTAGCCGGTATTTGGGCCAGAGTTCCTTACGCTATGGCTCCCGGAATGGGATTAAACGCTTTTTTCACATATACTTTGGTTATTGGAAACGGTGTGAGCTGGGAAACAGCTTTAGGAGTTGTGTTTATTTCAGGGCTAATATTTCTTTTATTAACTATCACCGGAATCAGAACCAAAATAATCCATACAATACCCGTCTCTTTGCGTTTAGCAGTAGGAGCAGGTATTGGGTTATTTATATCCTTTATCGGGTTCAAAAACATGGGACTTGTTGTAGATAATCCTGATACTTTGGTTGGATTAGGAAAATTCACTCCTACCCTTTTAATTGGAATTACAGGTTTAATTATCACTGCTGTTCTTGAAGTGAGAAAAGTTAAAGGAGGAATTTTCTACGGTATAATTATTACAACTTTAATTGCATTGGCAGCTGGTCAGATTCAGGCTCCCGAATCATTTGTATCGCTCCCGCCTTCTATAGAACCATTATTATTTAAACTCGATATTATGTCGGCATTGAGTTATAGTTTGATCGGTGCGATATTCTCCTTTATGTTTGTTGACTTATTCGATTCTGTAGGAACAATTGTAGCCTGCTCTTACGAAGCCGGTTTTATTGACAAGGATGGAAAAGTTGAGCATGTTGACAAAATTCTTGAAGCCGATGCGGTTGCTTCTGTAACCGGAGCTTTATTAGGTACAAGTACAACTACTACATATATTGAGTCTGCCTCGGGTATAGCGAATGGTGCAAGAACAGGTTTTGCTTCTGTAGTAACTGCAGGATTATTTATACTTGCTTTATTCTTTGCTCCTCTTATTGGAATAGTGCCGGCTTACGCTACTGCTCCCGCATTAATTATTGTTGGAGTTTATATGTTTAAACACATCAGAGAGATTAACTTCGGCGATTTCACAGAAGCTATTCCGGCATTCTTTACAATTATATTAATGCCCCTGACTTTTAGTATATCAATAGGTCTGTCGTTCGGATTTATTTCATACGCATTGCTTAAACTTTCTGTTGGAAAAGCAAATGAAGTATCTTGGTTAATGTGGATTATTGCTGCCTTATCAATTTTAAACTTATACTTATCAGTATAATAGAAAAAAACTTACTATAAATTACAACTGGCTTCATCATATACTGATGAAGCCAGTTTTTTTTGAAACAAAAATGGCAAAACAATAATACCAAATGAATTTCAGAATGCTCTGTTAGATTTGAAATATAATTCTTTTTCACAAATTTAAAATTTCTTGCATAGCAGGGCTACGGAATAAATTTTAAATGAAGTGAAAATGGATTAGATGAAAAAGATATAGTGCATTTTGATCTTTATTTGGTATAATACCAAATTAGTACATTTAATAAAAAACAAAGTGATAAAAAGAATTGCAATATTGAGAGCTATAAATGTTGGTGGAAAAAGGAAAATTCTAATGGCTGATTTAAAAGTACTGTTTAAGGATTTGGAGTTCTGCGATATCAAAACTTATATTCAAAGTGGTAATGTTATTTTTAGTTCAATAAAAGAAATTACCGACAATGAGATTTCACAAAGAATTGAAAATGCTATTTCAGAAAAATACGAATTTGATGTTCCGGTGATTATAAGAAAAGTAAGTGAATTGGAACAAGTAATCTTAAGCAATTCATTTTATCAGGAAAAGGAGATTGATGTAAAAAAACTACACTTAACATTTCTAAAAGAAAAACCATCTTTAGAAAACCGGTTAAAAACAGAAGCCTATGATTATAGCCCCGATAAGTTTGTAATCAATGATAAAAATGTTTTCATCTTTTGTGATGGAAAATACCATCAGTCAAAACTGACTAATAATTTTTTTGAGAATAAGTTAAAAGTATCAGCTACAACAAGAAATTGGAAAACAGTCTTAAAACTTTTAGAATTAAGTAAAACCAATTGAATTTAAAAATGCACTATTTTACCTTGCAACTAGCAACTAGCAACTAGCAACTAGTAACTAGTAACTAGCAACTAGCAACTAGTAACTAGTTCCCAGACTCCTGTTGTTTCGGCAATGCTTCCTGTTAAGAGTTTCTGTGTCCTGTTACAGCTTGCCCACTTCCTGTAACAAAAAAACAGCTTCCTGTAAGTGGTTTTGCCTTTCCCCGCAAACTTTTTTTCAATCCGTGATTAACAGGAATGTACTACCTTCAAACAGGAAGCCTCACATTATTACTAATACGAATACATTTTACGAAAAAATCCATACGAGAAAGCCTTATCATGGGTCCAAAAAACCTACTCAATAAAATATTTCGCACCTTTCTGACAAAACCGTTTATAGGCAAGCTAAAAAACCCTTGTAAAGCTGTAGGTTTTATTCAAATTGTTTTACTTTTGTGGGCTGTAAAAATTTAGACATTAAATAGATATCAGAAATATTTTATTCGGATATCGATACAAATAAATTCATTATTCATATGAAGATTTCATATAACTGGTTGAAACAGTACCTGAACGTTAACTGGGAAGTAGAAAAAGCTGCCGAATTACTAACCGATTTAGGACTTGAGGTTGAAGGAGTAGAAGAAATTGAATCGATCAAAGGTGGCCTTAAAGGTATTGTAGTTGGTGAGGTTCTTACTTGTGAGAAACACCCGAATGCCGACAAGCTCAGTGTTACTACTGTTGATTTAGGTGATGGCGAAGCGGTACAGATAGTATGTGGTGCGCCAAACGTAGCTGCCGGACAAAAAGTTCCTGTTGCAACTGTTGGAACAACTTTATATGATGGTGACGAAGGATTTAAAATCAAAAAAGGTAAGATCCGCGGCGAGGTTTCGCTGGGTATGATTTGTGCCGAAGATGAACTGGGACTTGGAAGCAGTCACGACGGAATAATGGTTTTGGATTCAAATTTAATATCAGGAACCAAAGCAGCCGAAGTTTTCAATATCGAAAGTGATTTTATGATAGAGATCGGACTTACTCCTAACCGTGCCGATGCAATGAGCCACTTCGGTGTTGCACGTGATTTGTGGGCCGGATTGAGGCGATATGATGCTGATTTCGACCTTAAACTTCCTTCTGTCGAAGAATTCAAAATTCACAACAACGATTTACCTATCGAAGTTGAAGTAGAAAATACAGAAAGAGCACCTCGCTATGCAGGTGTATCTCTTACAAATATTACAGTTAAGGATTCGCCGGAGTGGATGCAAAACCACTTAAAAGCAATTGGCTTAACTCCGGTTAATAATGTTGTGGATGTTACAAACTATGTTCTTCACGAACTTGGACAACCACTACACGCTTTTGATGCTGCAAAAATTACAGGAAACAAAGTTGTTGTAAAAACAGTTGAAAAAGGAACTAAATTCATTACTCTTGACGAAGTTGAAAGAGAACTTCACGAAGAAGATTTAATGATTTGCGATACTGAAAAGCCGATGTGTATCGGTGGTGTTTTCGGTGGTAATGAATCAGGAGTTTCAGAAAGTACAACTTCAATCTTCCTCGAAAGTGCTTATTTCAACCCTGTTTCGGTTCGTAAAACATCGAAACGCCATGCTTTGAGTACCGATGCTTCTTTCCGTTTCGAAAGAGGAATCGATCCTAACATCACAATCTTTGCTTTAAAAAGAGCCTGTCTTCTTCTGGAAGAGGTTGCAGGAGCAAAGGTTTCTTCAGAAATTTTCGATAAATATCCTGAGAAGATTGAAGACTTCAAAGTTTCAATAAACTTCGACAGAGTTGACAGCTTAATCGGGAAGAAGATCGAAAAAGAAATGATTAAGTCTATTCTGACAGACTTGGAAATGACTATCGAGAATGAAAACGAAGAAGGTCTTGATTTAATTGTTCCGGCATACAGAAACGATGTAACCCGCGAAGCAGATATTATCGAAGACATCTTAAGAGTTTACGGATACAACAATGTTGATTTCGGAACAAAACTTAATTCTTCAATTTCGTTCACCGAAGGATTTAATGTTGAGAGAACAACTGAGGTTATTTCAAATCAGCTTTCGTCGATGGGCTTCAACGAAATGATGGCCAACTCACTTACTACAGCAAAGTATGCCGAAAGTGTTGAAACACTGAATAACGACCACAATGTTGTTATCCTGAATCCGCTTTCATCAGACCTTGAAGTTATGCGTCAGTCTTTATTATTCGGCGGACTGGAATCAATTTCTCATAACATAAACAGAAAAAGAAATAGTCTTAAGTTATTCGAATTCGGAAAAACTTATCACAAATTCGAGTCGGGATATAACGAGAAAAAACACCTGGCAATATTCACAACAGGAAACCAAAGTGAAGAATCCTGGAACGGTACATCAAAACCAACCGATTTCTTCTATTTAAAATCTGTTGTTACAAATATTCTGGAAAAATTCGGAATTACTGAATTAAAACAAAAACCATCTTCTTCTGATATATTCCAGGAGGGAGTTTCACTATTAAAAGGAAAAGTTAAACTGGCCGAAGTTGGTGTTGTAAAAAAATCACTACTTAAAGAAAACGATATAAAGCAGAATGTTTTCTTCGCCGATATCGACTGGGAAAATTTAATTTCATTAGGATCTAAAACCGATGTTAAATTCCGTGAGCTTCCTAAATTCCCTGAAGTGAGAAGAGATTTGGCATTGTTACTTGACTCTGAAGTTAAATTTGCCGACATATACAATGCATCCTTACAAAGTGAAAGAAAACTTCTGAAAGATGTTAACCTGTTTGATGTTTACGAAGGTGATAAACTTCCTGAAGGTAAAAAATCATATGCCGTAAGCTTTATTCTTCAGGATAGCGACAAAACATTAGTCGACAAAGTTGTAGATAAAATAATGGCTAAACTTCTTAAAACATTCGAAAAACAATTCGGTGCCGAATTGAGAAGTTAAGATCAGAAACATAATTTAATAACCTTCATGCCGATACCTGAGTTTATTATTAAAAACTTAGCACTCAGCATGAAGGTTATTTTTTCGCCTAATCATTTACAACATACTTATTAACAAAAACAACATAGTTATCAATACATTGTGAATAACTTATATCTCACTTTGATATATAATTATTCCAGTCTATTTATATTTTTGTCTCATGGAAAATACTCAACATCAACAGCGTAGTGTCAGAGTTAGTGATGCTAATGTAGTTAATCTGGCTAAAGGAAAAATACAACCTCAGGCCTTGGATCTCGAAGAAGCAGTTCTTGGAGCAATGATGATTGATAAAAAAGGTTTGGATGAAGTTATTGACATACTTAGTCCTGAAATTTTTTATAAACCTGCCCACCAGGAAATTTTCAGAGCCATATTAAGTCTTTTCGAAAACACTCAGCCTATCGATATTTTAACAGTATCGAATGAGTTAAAAACTAAAGGCAAGCTCGAAGAGGCAGGTGGTGATTATTACCTTGTACAACTATCGCAAAAAGTTTCTTCGTCTGCGCACATTGAATTCCATGCCAGAATTATTATTCAAAAAAATATTCAACGTGAACTTATCAGGGTTTCCGGAGAAATAATAAAAGATTCCTACGATGAGACTATTGATGTATTAGACCTGATAGACGGAGCTGAAAACAAGCTTTTCGAAATTACAAACGGTAACTTTAATAAAGGAGCCGAAACTGCTCAAAGCCTTGTTCGTCAGGCCGTAGAGAAAATTCAGGAAATGGGACAGAAAGAAGGTCTTTCGGGAGTTCCTTCAGGCTTTGCCAAAGTAGATAAAGTAACTAACGGATGGCACCCTGCCGATCTTGTTATTATAGCTGCCCGTCCGGGTATGGGAAAAACTGCCTTTGTACTTTCCATGGCTAAAAATATAGGTATCAGATACGATTTACCGGTTGCTATATTTTCGTTGGAGATGTCGAATGTACAGCTAATTACTCGTCTTATTTCCAGTGAAACTGGCCTTTCGTCCGAAAAATTAAAAAAAGGAAACTTAGAACAACACGAGTGGCAACAATTAAACACTAAGGTGAAAACCTTAGAAAATGCCCCGATATTTATTGATGATACACCGGCTCTTTCAATTTTCGACCTTAGAGCGAAAGCAAGACGATTAAAATCTCAGTTCGATATACAAATAATTATTATCGATTACCTTCAGTTGATGACTGCAGGTGGTAGTGGTGGAAACAGGGAACAGGAAATTTCAATGATTTCGAGGAACCTTAAAGCCATTGCAAAGGAATTGAACATCCCTGTAATTGCACTTTCACAGTTATCGCGTGCGGTTGAAACAAGGGGAGGAAACAAACGTCCGTTATTGTCCGATTTACGTGAATCAGGAGCTATTGAGCAGGATGCCGATATTGTTTCGTTCATATACCGTCCCGAGTATTACGATATTGCTGAATGGGAAGATGGTACTCCAACAGAAGGTCAGGGAGAGTTGATCATCGCTAAACACCGTAACGGATCGCTGGAAGATGTAAGATTGAAGTTTATCGGATCACAGATTACCTTTACCGATTTGGAAGAAAGCTTTGGCGGAGGTGAATTTGAATCGAGTATGAATCAGAATATCCTACCCGAAACTCCTGATAATGCATTTGGAGCAGATCCTGGTGAAGAATTCAATCCATTTGATAATAGTGCTCCGTTTTAGATCTACTAACAGACAAGAATATTGATATTTCAAATATCAATGTTATCCTAAATATAAAGAAGTGCATAGTTAATTTTAACTGTGCACTTCTTGGTTTTTAAGGTCTATTTATTATTTATACTATAAACATCAAAAAAAGGAAACAAATCACATTAATTATTTTTAGATAAATACTCAATACCTTACTTTTATTAAATGAGAGTATTTAAAATAATAAGTATCTTATTTCTCCTGTCGCTTAAACCTGCAATAGCAGGATTCATCATAATCCCCATGGATGAAACCCAGAGAAACCATCTAAAAGCTTACGGCCTTACTTATTGGGCTATCGATAATAATATTGAATCGTGGTGGTTGCTAAATTACAAAGGGGGCGCATTTTTATTAAAGGAAAACGAAAATGTAATTACAGAATGTTCTGTACGAGGGGTCTCCTTCTCTGAATTAAATGACTCTGAAGCCGAAAGCCTGATAAAAACAATTAAGAGTCCATCGCAAAATATGGATGCACTGGAACTCCAAAAAGCGCCAAAGATCGCTGTATATTCGCCAAAAAACAACATGCCCTGGGACGATGCGGTTACAATGGCCCTGACTTATGCGGAGATTCCCTATGATATTATCTACGACGAAGAAGTATTAAGCGACGTGCTCGCAATCTATGACTGGTTACACCTGCATCATGAGGACTTTACAGGACAATACGGAAAATTCTATTCCGCATATAAAAATGCCCCATGGTATGTAAACAGAAAGTCAGAATCGGAACAAAGAGCACACAAACTCGGTTTCGACAAGGTTTCAATAGAAAAATTGGCTGTTGCAAAGAAAATCAGGGAATTTGTTATCGGAGGAGGCTTTATGTTTGCCATGTGTTCGGCTACCGAAACCTTTGACATAGCACTGTCGGCTGAAGGACAGGATATCTGCGAACCAATGTTCGACGGAGATGACAGCAGCCCGGGATACCAAAACAAGATAGACTTCGAAAAGGGCTTTGCCTTCGAAAACTATTCTTTGATCACAAATCCAAGAGAATACGAATTCTCGAGTATTGACACTTCCAACAAAAGAAAAATATCAAAAGAACAGGATTATTTCATGCTTTTCGAATTCTCAGCTAAGTGGGATCCTGTACCAACAATTCTCACTCAAAATCACGAAAAAGTTATTAAAGGATTTATGGGACAGACTACAGCATTTGATAAAGAGTATATAAAATCGAATGTTCTGGTAATGGGTGAAAACAGAAGTATTAATGAAGCCCGATATATACACGGCAACCTGGGAAAAGGCATGTGGACATATTACGGCGGTCACGATCCGGAAGATTATCAACACAAAATTGGCGACCCTAAGACCGAACTAAAAAATCATCCAAACTCACCGGGATACAGACTAATTTTAAACAATATTCTATTTCCCTCCGTTAAGAAGAAACCACAGAAAACTTAAAAAAACGAGAGAATGAGAGAATGAGAGAATGAGAGAGTGAGAGAGTGAGAGAATGAGAGAGTGAGAGAGTGAGAGAGTGAGAGAGTGAGAGAGTGAGATAATAAATGTATCCAAAAGCATTTCCTCAATAAGTCATTAGATCATTAATACATAAACCCAAACAACCACAAGGGAATAACATTTCCGTAGCCCACTTCTATATCGTCCTTGACCAAAAAGGAGTTTTTAATACCCTTTATTTGTGATTTATCTTTATTCCTGCCTCCAACTTCAAAAGTATACTTATCGTCAACAACAAAATCGGCCTTCGGAGCAACAGTAAGCCGATGCCTGATCCCTACCTGATTTGCAAAGAATGTTTCTCTCATGGCACCAACATCTATCTTATTGCCATTACCAACATAAGCGTACATTAAATTAGAGTTTCTCACAAAAATCTTATCAGGCTTAGTCAATACACCAATCCCACGTGACTCTTTATGTAAGGAAATAAGTAATTCGGCCTCTTTCAGATACCTGATAGCATTTATCAAAGTAGGTCTTGATACTCCCAGTCTCTCACTTATCTTGGTGATATTTGGTGTGAAAGGAAGACTGGTAGAAACCATATACTGAAACTTCTTTAATTTCGGAATAAGAGAATAATCAAAACCCTTGATCCCAATCAGATCTACTTCAACAATCAGGTGAATTGTATGGATTATCTTTTCCCAGTATGAGCCAAGTCCCTCCTTAAAATAAGGGTAACACCCATATTTATTGTAATTATCGAACTCATAAATAGGTTTTATTTTACCCAAAATCTCCTCTGCTATACTCTGATGATTCTTAAGTATCTGCTTCAAAGAATAAGAAGGTAATTTTACACCTGATTTTAACTCTATATACTCGCGTAATGACAACTCCTCCAATCTATAACTAACAGCCCTTCTGCTTAAATCTGCCTCGGACTTATATATATCAAGAATAGATGAAGCCGTAATAACTATATTTAGATCAGGAAAACTGTCATATACAAATTTAACCTCACGCGACCAGTTTTTGTATTTATGTACTTCATCCAAAAATAAATACCTGCCTCCACTATTATGAAAATCTTCTGCTAAATCAACAATAGTATGATTATAAAAATATGGGTTCTCCAAAGACACATATAAGACTTTATGATCTTTATCCAAATCTCTTTTTATGTGCTGATATATTAGTGTTGTTTTCCCAACTCCACGGGCTCCGGTGATAGATATTAACCTGTTACTCCAGTCTATTTCATCCAATAGATATCTCATGAACTTCATCGAAGTTCGTGATAATCTCCTGTGCGAATCTTTGTATAAAGCTTCCATATTGTTATTCTGATATAACAAATATACAATTTTTTGTTTGGTATATTTAACATTAACAATAATTTTTGTTAATTATATATAACAATAAATAAATTATTTTGTTAATTCAATTTAACATTAATAAATATTTTTGTTAAGTATATTTAACATTAAATATAAATATTGCTATTTTAATTTTACATTATATAAATATTTTGTTAGTTCCATTTAACATTTAGTGCTATTTAGAAATAAACGGCTAATCCACAATTTATTTTAAAACTCCCAACACGGACCTAAACTTTTATTTATAGTAAACACGGCATAATTAACCATCTAAAATCATTATTATTGCCCTTTAAAAATTATCAATCATATGAAGAAAACAATAAGCTCACTTTTAGCCCTGGCCTTCTCCTTATCTATTTATGCCCAGAGCAAGGCACCGGCTGAAAACATAACTGCCAGAGGCACTACACCCGGATATACATTCGAAACAATTGCTGATTTAGATGCTACAGAAGTAAAAAGTCAGGGAAGAACAGGAACATGCTGGAGCTTTTCCACATCTTCATTTATAGAATCTGAAATATTGAGAATAAGCGGAAAATCGGTTGATTTATCCGAAATGTACAATGCGAGAATGGTTTATCCCGAAAAAGCAAAAAACTATGTCGGTCGTCAGGGCAAGGCTCAGTTTAGCGAAGGAAGCTTAAATCACGACGTGATGAAAGTGATAAAGGAACACGGCTTAATTACCGAAGAAGCATATCAGGGAAAAATTGTAAATAAAAACAGATACGATCACTCTGAGCTTGCATCAGTTTTAGAGGGATATGTAAATGCTGTCACTAAAAATGAAAGCGGCTCGTTATCTTCTATATGGCTAAAAGGCTTTGAAGCTGTTTTAGATACTTACCTCGGTGAGATACCTGAATCGTTTAAATTTGAGGGTAAAGAATATACTCCTGCTTCGTTTAGGGATGCTTTGAAAATTAACCCTGACGACTATCTTCAGTTTACATCATTTAAATCCTATCCTTACAACTCACAGGTAGTACTTAACATTCCCGACAACTGGGCAAATGGCTCTTATTACAATTTAGAATTAAAAGAATATCAGAACCTGATTGAACACGCACTAAAAGAAGGATATTCTGTTGCCATTGATGCAGATGTTTCAGAAAAAACATTCTCTTCTAAACAAGGTATGGCTATTGTTCCTGCAATGGATTTAAATGAAATGGATAAAGAAGAAAAAGAAATTTTATTTAAAGTTCCGGTCACTGAGAAAATAATTACCCCTGAATTCCGCCAACAGGAATTTAATAATTTCAACACAACCGACGACCACTTAATGCACATTACCGGACTGTTAAAAGATCAAAACGGCACTTTGTATTTCAGAGTTAAAAATTCATGGGGAACAGAAGGACAGGGACACAACGGGAATGTATATTTTTCGGAATCCTATCTGCAGCTAAAATCTATATCCGTAATGATGCATAAAGATGCAGTACCTTCTAAATTGAAGAAAAAACTGGGGATAAAATAAAAACTTTCAACAGTTCTCGAAATATTAAATATATAAAAACTTGGATTTGTTTAAAATCCAGGTTTTTTTTTATCCTTCCTTCATAATTTCTAATTATTTAATAATTAACTACCTTTGATTAACATCGATAAGATATTCTCATAAAAACATCGATATGAAATCCCCATCTCGGCTAAGCCGAGACCAAACTGGATGAATATAATGGGGATACCTTATTACCAAAACATAAAATTATATACATATGAAATAAGTATAAAAGCTAAAAAGTTTATACCAACCGTGGATAAATTTACTTTTATACGATTCCATATGACCAAAACATAAAATTATATACATATGAAAT
>JBDLJM010000088.1 GCA_039714315.1 Bacteroidota bacterium
ACAACACCGCCATAATTGGGATCAATAATTTTTCCATAGCTTTGAATTTAAATTAAACATGTAATCACTTCAAAGATAGTAGTTTGCAATCCGTAAAGGCACAAAAAACCATGACCGAAAGCAAAGGTTTTACCTGTTTGTGAGGTGAAATTAACGGTGGTTTTACGAAGTCTAAAGTCTAAAGTCTAAAGTCCAAATCGACGTAAGGAGATTCACCGAGCACTGTGTCTTGGCTTAGCAGATGAACCGCTGAATTTTATCACTGAGCAACTGCTGAAAGTGAAAGAGCCAGCGAGCTAAAGTCCAAAGTCTATTATTACTTATTTCTCGGATGAAACTCCTCAATAGTTTCCCTAAGGGCACTCTGGTCGATATGCAGGTATATTTCGGTTGTAGCTATACTTGCATGGCCCAGCAGTTGCTGGATATCGAGTAAATCGGCTCCGCCTTCGAGCAGGTGAGTAGCGTAGGAGTGACGAAAGGTATGCGGGCTTATTTTTTTCTTTATTGAAGCTTTCTCTGTTAATTGTTTGATAATTGTAAAAATCATTACCCTTGTTATGCGTCTTCCGCGGCGGTTTATAAATAGTGTGTCTTCTTCGCCTTTTATAAAAGGGAAATTGCCTCTAATCTCTTCCAGGTAGTAGTTCAATACATCTAAAGTGCTTTCAGCCAAAGGAACATAGCGTTGTTTATTGCCTTTTCCAATTACCCTTAATACACCTTCATCAATGAATAAATCCGAAATCTGAAGCGATATAAGTTCACTTACACGTAAACCACAGCCGTAAAGAGTTTCGATAATTACCCTGTTTCTTTCCCCTTCAATTGTACTTCGGTCAATTTCCGCGATAATACTGTCTATTTCGTCTAGTGAAAGTACCTCAGGTAAGTTTCTTTGAATTTTTGGAGCTTCTATTAAATCGGCCGGGTTCTGTTTTATATAATCCTCCAATAAGAAATAGTTGTAAAAACTGCGTATTCCTGAGAGTAAACGCGCTTGTGATTTGGCATTATAGCCTATTTTTGCTATTTGATAGACGAATTCAGAGATTGTTTTTTTGTCGATGGATAAAGGGGAGTTTTTATCGATCGATAAACAGAATTTTTTCAATTTGATAATGTCCTGTTCATACGAGATGATTGTATTATCGGCTAAGCCTTTTTCAAGCCTTAGATAAACGAGGTATTCTTTTATAGCACTTGTCCAGGTCATTTATGCAAATGGTATTATATTTGTGGTAAATATATTGTTTTATGCTAAATGAATTCTTTCTTAAAATAAATTATTCAGTATAGATTATAAAGTTGAGGTTAAATTCAATATACTTGTTGTACGAAATAAAGTACACTTAGAGCTTTTAACCGTAGAGGTCGCAAAGTTTCAAAAAAAAACAATTTAAATATGAAATTACTCATTCTTAACGGTCCCAATTTAAATTTATTAGGGAAAAGAGAACCGGAAATATATGGCAGTAAAAGTTTTGAGGACTACTTCAATTACTTAAAGCAAAACTTTAAGACTGTAACGCTAGAGTATTACCAATCGAACATAGAAGGTGAGTTGATTGATAAAATTCATGAAGTTGGCTTTAACTATGACGGTATAATTTTCAATGCAGGAGCTTATACTCATACATCTGTTGCCTTGGGCGATGCCATTAAGGGAGTTACTACACCAGTTATAGAAGTACATATTTCTAACGTTCATTCGCGTGAAGATTTCAGACATACTTCCTATATAGCTCCATGGTGTAAAGGCACAATTGCAGGATTTGGGTTGAAATCGTACGACCTGGCAATTCAAAGTTTCATTTAATTGATATATATGAGAAAAATTTTCCATTTTTTTATCACATTAATAATTCTGGTTTCATGTAATTCCGGTGAACAGAAAGCCTCAGAATCGACTTCAGCTAAAGGAAAAGCTGTTGAGCCGACTGAAGAGAATTACGTTAAAAACATCGACTTAGATCAGATAAAGGAAAAAGGTGTATTAAGAGCCTTAACAGTGTACTCTCCTTCAAATTATTTCCTGTATAAGGGGTTCAGTATGGGTTTCGAGTATGAATTGCTAAATAATTTTTCTGAATATCTGGGTGTTGATCTTCAAATTATAAGAGTAAATAATCTGGATGAGGTAATCCCAATGTTAAAAAGGGGAGAGGGCGACATTATTGCACATGGTTTAACAGTTACTGAAGACAGAAAAAAAGAAGTTAGTTTTACAGATTATCACCGTTTAACACATCAGGTACTGGTACAAAGAAAGCCTGAGAACTGGCGAAAAATGACACTGGATGAAATAGATGATGTGCTTGTAAGAAATGTTATAGAACTCCTGAATGACACAGTTTCCATTAGAAAAAATTCTTCATATCTGGAGAGAATTAATAATATAATGAAAGAAACCGGAGGTACTATATATATAGATACTATTCACGGTAAGTATTCAACTGAGGCGATAATTGAAATGGTAGCCAAGGGAGATGTAAAATATACTATTGCCGATAATAATATTGCCGATATTAATAAATCAAATTTTAGCAATATAGATGTTTTCACTAAGTTAAGTCTGTCTCAACGAATTTCATGGTCGGTTAGAAAAGATTCACCCAATCTGAGAGAAGAAGTGAATTTCTGGTTAAAAGAAATTAAAAAAAGTGGATATTTTAATATTGTTTTTAATAAATACTACAAAAATTCAAAGCAATATAAAAAGCGAATCAGAAGTGAGTATTTTAGTTTAAAAACCGGTAAAATAAGTAAGTACGACGATTTGGTTAAGGAGTACAGTGAAAAACTAGGATGGGACTGGAGAATGTTAAGTTCCCAAATATTTCAGGAATCTAAATTTGACCATGATAAAAAATCATGGACCGGAGCAGAAGGACTGATGCAGCTTATGCCAAAAACAGCACAAAGTTTAGGCATGACTAATAATACCCCTGAAGAAAATGTTAAGGCGGGAACCAAGTATTTGAAGCAAATTTATGGAAAATGGGAAGATATACCGGATTCCATACAAAGGATGAAATTTACTCTGGCATCGTATAATTGCGGATATGCTCATGTAAGAGATGCACAGAAGCTGGCTAAACGGGAGAAAACCGACTCGACAAGATGGGATGAAGGTATAAGTAAATATATACTGATGTTATCAAACTCTGAATATTATAATTTACCCGAAGTTAAATATGGTTACGTTCGCGGAAGGGAAACCTATAATTATGTTGAAGAAATTTTCGACAGATATAATAACTATAAAGAGTTTGTAGAAGAATAACTACACTTAAAGCATCACTTTAAGTGCCTACTGGTATCCCCTGTTTTTGGTAGTATTTTTTTTAATGTACCTTTACTAGTATTAGTTGTCGTACAAATAAAAAGTCACTAATTGACATATTATCACACTGCCTGACAACCGTTTTTTTTTGGAAGATTTTCTTCTGTATTTAGGATAAACTTTGTTCATGGGATTTCATATCTGTTTGCAGATCTCCGAAATATAGAACGCCCCGGATAGCAGCGATAGCTTTTGTTTGCTGAGACAAGTGAACAAAGTTTTGTGGCGGCCACGCCAAAAGCGTGGACCCCGCAGAGCTATTGTGAGCTGTTTCAGCAGGCAAAACTATAAGCGAATAGCCGGAATAGGCGCATAATATATATTTTTATTCAGATATCTGTAATTTTAATCGACTGACATACAGTGAGATCTAAGGTGAAAGTTCACCATATCATATAAATTTTAAAATATATACTTAATTCGATGTAACAATTCTTAAATTGATTCGTCATTTTATTGAAGTCAACTTCTAAAAGAAAGATTTAACTTGAAATCATGGAACAAAGTAATTTTATTGAGAGGGTAATGCCTTTTAAAGATAAGCTGTTCCGTTTTGCTAAAAGAATATTAATTTCTTCCGAAGAGGCTGAAGACGCAACCCAAGAAGTTCTTTTGAAATTATGGAATCGACGTACAGATTTAGGTAAATACAAGAGTTTAGAAGCTTTTGCAATGACAGTTACAAAAAATTACTGTCTGGATAAGCTGAAAAATAAACATTCGAGTAACCTATCGCTTGTTCACAGTAACTATGATTCGGGCACAAAGAATCCGGAGCAGGTTACAGAGCTAAATAATACTATTGATCTTGTAAAAAAAACTATTGAAACTCTACCAGAGCAACAGAGAATGGCGATTCAGTTAAGAGATATAGAACACTATACTTTAGAAGAGATGGAAGAAGTATTAGGGGTGAGTAATTCAACTATTCGGGTAAATTTATCGAGAGCACGTAAAAAGGTTCGCGAAGAATTAATCAAAACGAGTAACTATGGCATTAGATAATAAAATAAAATATATAGAGGAGCTTGTAGAAAAATACTACGAGGGGCAAACATCTATGAAAGAGGAAGAAACTCTACGGGATTTTTTCACTAACGAAGATGTACCTACACACTTAATGTACGAAAAGGCACAGTTTACATACTATAATGAAGAAAGTAAACTTACTAACGACATTGAGTTTGAAGATCTTAATATAGAAAATCAACCGAAGAAAAGGTCTAAAATTTTTAGATTTATTAATTATGCAGCAGCGGCAGCTCTATTGATTTCAGCAGGATGGTTTTCTAATATGAAATACCAGGAGCATTTAAAGGAACAAAGGGAGCTTAAAATAGCCTATGCTGAAACACAAAAAGCAATGGAATTACTTGCAAGCAATTTTAATATTGGGTTAGAGCATGCAGATGCTTTAAAGGAAATGAACAAGACGCAGAAACTAATCATAGATAAAAATTATTAAAAATGAGAAATATAGTATATATAGTAGCAATTATGAGTATGCCACTGCTTGGCTTGGCACAAAACTCAGTTGAAATTTTCAACAAATACAAAGGAAAAGAAGACATAACTACTGTTTCTGTATCAAAATATATGTTTTCTCTTTTCTCTGATGTTGAAACAGATGATCCGGACAGTCAGGAATTTTTAGATCTTGTACAAACTTTAGAAGGAATGAAGATTTTGACGACTGAAGATGCTGTAATGGCTCAGGATATAATTAAGTCGGTTAAAAAGCATATGGATAAGAATGATTTTAAAGAACTGATGACGGTTGAAGAAAACGGAAAAGACGTAGTTTTTAAAATTAGGGAGGAAGGAAAAAAAGTTTCTGAGCTTATAATGTTAGTTAACGAAGGTGATGAAGTTGTATTTATGAGTATTGTTGGAAACATTGATTTGAAAAAGATATCCAAGTTGTCGAAAAAAATGAACATTTCAGGTGTGGAAAATCTTGAGAGTATTGATGATGAAAAGTAACAGAGAATATACTTAAAGTATAACTTTAATAACGTTGAGATGAAAAAATATATAAGCATACTGGTAATTATAGCAGCTACACTATTCTCGTGCAGTAAGGAAATGAGTCTTCAGAAATACTTTGTGACAAAATCGGCCGAAGAAGGATTTATGTCGGTAAATGTACCTTCGAGCATGTTGCAATTAAAAGAAGGACAGGATAATGAAGAAAATATGGAAGCCTTAAAGAGTTTCAGAAGATTAAATGTTCTTATTTATAAAAAGGATGAAAATACCACTGTTAATCAGGAAAAAGAAGTTGCTACAATAGAAAGGATTTTATCGGCAGGTGATTTTAAGGAACTTATGTCGATGAATTACAAAGGTCATTCCGGAGTATTGAGCTATACAGGTGATGATAACCAAATTAAAGAAGTTATAGGTTTCGGTGAAGGAGAAGAAGGCTTTATATTACTTAGGTTAACAGGAGATAAGATGACAGTGAAGCAATTGGCTAAACTTGCATCAGCTATCGATTTTGACAAGAGTAATCTGGAGGATTTGAAAAATTTAGATCTTTAATTTTTTTACCGCAAAGATCATAAAGGAAAGCGCAGGGTAACGCAGAGTTTTTAATAAAAAAAATACTCTGCGTTTTTTTGTGCCAAACTTTGCGAAACATTGCGGTTATTTTTTTTTATCATTATCTCATTGAGGTGTTTCACAAAAAAAAACTTACCTCTCGGAATGACGTTTAAAATTGATGTCAAATACATTGGCTAATAAAACCTATTCCTTCAAAATCAAATTATTAGGGTCGAAAAACACATCAACAGGCTTTTTATCACTTATAATTTCAAAATCAACCGTTTTTGAGTTGATTTCTATCCTCTCGGTGGTTGATTTTCCATTATCGTACTTCAGCAATACTACCATAGTATTGGTAAACACTGCTTCCTTTTGAATCTGTTTTATTTTTCCGATAACTTTTCCGTTGGAGTATTCCCATTCACCTTCATATTCAGGCAATTCATATGAATACAACCAGGGGTTGAAAAATCGCTTAAGGTCCTTTTTCGACACTGATTCGGCTACTTTTATAAAGTCGTCCGTATTAGCGTTCGAATATTTGAATTTTTGATAAAATGCCCCTAATATTTCAAAAAAAGTATCATCGCCAACCTCCGATCGCAACATGTGAAGCAGCCAGGCACCTTTTTGATAGGAGTAAGGGTTTAGCATTATATTAGGATCATCAACTTTTGCAGGTACTAATACACGATATGGGAATTTGTTTTTATAGTTTAAAACTCTCCTGCGTTCTGACACCATTAATGCTGCCATCTTCTCTTTACCGTATTTATATTCCATATATACGTTTTCGAGATAGGTTGCAAAACCTTCACTCAACCAGAGGTGGGGCCAGTCTTTCTCCGAAACTGAATTTCCAAACCACTGGTGGGCTATTTCGTGGGCTAACAAGTATTCGTTTGTTCTGTTTCCGTCAATGCTGTTTTCGTCGTAAAAAACACATCCGGCATTTTCCATTCCACCATAGCGTGTGGTTGATTGTACGTTGTATAATTTATCAAATGGGTATTTCCCTATTAATTCTTCGAAAAAAGAAGTTATTTCCGGTGCTATAGAATAGTCGTAGAAAGCTTTTGACTTATTATCGGGATAAACATATGACTTTATTACAAAGGGGCTCTCCTGAACGGTTTGTGTTGCAAATTCGGCAACTCCGATAACCATTAATTTCGTTGAAAGTTCATATGACGTTTTGTAATGAAATACAGTTGTACTGTCTTTAATATTATTAGTTAGCTGAGTTCCATTAGCTACAACAGAGTACTTGGAAGGAACTTCTACAAAATATTCAACACAGGCCTTGTCTGAAGGATGATCGTAAACCGACAACCAGTTTTTAGCCCTGTCGGGCCAGTTATCGCCAAAGAAAGTCCGGTTGCCGAACTTATTTTCCCCTATAATCAGACCGTCTTTTGGTATTCCTTTATAGTAAATGTTAAATGCGAAGTTTTTATTGTTAAGACTTACAAATAGTGAATCCCGGACTCTGCGGTAGGGTATGGTTTTATCTTCGGCAATGACTTTTTCTATCATCATTCCCTTATCCAGGTTAAGAACTGCTTCTTTGTTAAGTGTTTTTCCTTTTATCTCAGATATAACATAAATTGAATCGTTATCATCATTCAGCTTAATGTTAAATGTGTAATGCTCAATATCCTGAGTTGTAATCTGAGCACCAGCAATGCCGGAAAATAAAATATAAAGGATTATTAATAGAAAAGTGTTTTTCATTTATGAGATTTAGCTAGGTGTATACCTTTCAAAGGTAGCATCTTCGTAGAATATTACAATATGTTTTATTTTTTTCGAAGATGAATCAGCCAATGCAGAGTGCAGGACATCTGATTCTGTTTCATTTTCTACAACTACAGCCGAATTATCACTTTTTATTTGGTTTTGATTCTTCCTCTCGGTTCCGTTAAGGAGCCAGTAAATATTTATATCAGGAAATCTCTTTAATACTTTTAATATAAAATCCAGGCTGGGTTTATTACGCCCGGAGAGTATATGAGAAATTGAAGAACGCTGAACATCTATTTCATCGGCCAGAGCAGATGCAGATAAGTTATTGTCGTCCAATAACCGTTTAAACCTTTCAATAAATCCTGAAGTATCCATAGAAATTATGTGTTTACATTTGTAATCTTGTGAAAGTATAACCTATACCACAAAGTTATGTTACAAATGTAAACAAGTTTACAGAAAGAAGCAAATCATTTGTAAAATACCTACATTTTAGCTTAAAGTAAAGATTTAAGTAAGCTATATAAGTCAATTGATTATCAATATATTATATAAAATACTTATTAATAATGACGAAGACTTAATCACCCCCTGTTATTAGATGTCTATATCATTATATCAGCTTTCTTCGTGTTTACAAAAGTAAAAAAGAATTGTATTTCTGAGTTTACAAATCTCAACAAAGCATAGTTTACATTTGTAAACAAGTTAATTGTTGCATTTTGTAAACACATAAGTTATTTTTGAGAAATGATAATTAAGTGTATGGAAAAGATTGATGTACTAAATATATATAATGCAATAAAAGAACCTGAAATAATAAACAGGTTAATAAAGCATTCAACAATAAAAAGGCTGGTTAAAAATTTAAATTCAAAGTTTAAAACTAAAAAGCTTGGATACAGTGTTCTTGGAAAAGAAATATATTCCATAGAATTTGGTGAAGGGAAAAGGAATATTTTATTGTGGTCGCAAATGCATGGTAATGAACCTACGGCGACCGGAGCAATTTTTGATTTATTAAACTTATTTGACCAATATTCAGAAACGGAATTAGTATCAGCTTTAAAACGAGAATTCAAATTTACTTTTATACCCATGTTAAATCCCGATGGTGCAAGGAACTGGACCAGAGTAAATGCATTAAATATCGATTTAAACAGAGATGCTATAGTAAGGGAGGCACCTGAAAGTAAGATATTATGGAAACTTGTTGAAGATCTTAAACCAGAATATTCATTTAATCTACACGACCAGAGAAACATATTCAATGTTGGTGAAACTGATAAAACAGCTACTGTTTCATTTTTATCTGCATCTTTCGATGAGTCGAGAGCAATTAATAACGACAGAGCTCTTACAATGTCGTTAATTGCTGAAATGAATGATACGGTTCAGGAATTAATGCCGGGACATGTTGGTCGTTATACCGATGAGTTTTATCCGACTGCAACGGGAGATAACCTTCACAAGTCAGGTTTTAAAAATATTTTAATCGAATCCGGCACATATCCAAATGATTCAGAGCGACAAATAACAAGAAAAGCTAATTTCATGGCTATTTTAAAAGCTTTTGAAGTAATTCTGGATGGAGTAAAACCCGACAGGACAGAAGATTACACTAATATTCCCAATAATGCAAAAAGGCTTTATGATCTGATAATCAGGAATGTTAGGATTTCAAGTAACTCTACAAGTTCATTAGTCGATTTTGGGATTATGTATAACGAAAGACCTGATGCAGACTATAGAAATATGATTAAGAAGTCGCATATTGAGAATATTGGAGACCTTTCACAATATTTTGGTATACAGGAAATAAATGCCAAAGGGGCTTTATTTTTCGACGGTGTAAAGCACTTTGCATCATTAAAACAGGAAGCAAATTTTGAAATTGGGGAGAAAATTAAAGTTGTGAATGGTGAAATAGTGATGCATTAATGCATTGATCAGTGCTATGGTTGGAATTATCTTTTTACAATACAGTAAGTTGCATTTTTTTAGAAGATTTTTCCTTTTTTTATGTTGCGGCATTCAATAAAACTTACTACTATTGCACCCGCAAACGCAATACGGGTGTAGCTCAGCTGGTAGAGCAGTGGTCTCCAAAACCAAAGGTCGTGAGTTCGATCCTTACCACCCGTGCAATTCAAAAGCCTGTCACGAAAGTGACGGGCTTTTTCATTTTCAGAGCGTCAAAAGTTTACTTTTGGAAACATTTGAAAATAAAAAAGTACGGATGAGCAAAGCGAATCAGGCTTTTGAATTGCAACATTCCCCAAAAGATCACCGAGCGGGAGCGAGGTAATCTTACCCCTTACAAACAAATTTTTTTAGTTTTAACATTAACTTAACTCTATAAGTAATTATGCTATATTAATTTAGATGACGTAATTACATAGAGTTATGAGTATGGATAGACGCAAATTTATAAAAACGGGAACAGTAGCTGCAGCGGGAAGTATGGTTTTACCTTCATTTCTGCATGCCTACGACAATATTAAAATTTCGGGAGATATGAATAGTTATTTAGATCATTTTGGGGTTTCGACCGAAGTAATAAGAAAGGTGATAGCCGAAGGAATGTCAAAAGGAGGACATTATGCAGATCTATTTTTTGAACATAAGATTTCAAATTCAATAAGTTTAGAAGACGGAAAGGTTAATAAAGCGTATTCAAATGTCGACTTTGGAGTAGGCATACGTGTTCTAAAGGGCGACCAGACGGGTTTTGCCTATTCGGAGACAGTTGATACTGTATCGATGATTAATGCTGCCAGAATGGCTGCGAATATAGCTGACAGTCCGAGGGACTTTAAGCAGGGAGATGTTACTGAAAAACTACCTGCCAATTACTATAAGATATCAAGAAAATGGGAAAGTGTTTCGGTAGAAGACAGGATTCCCTTTGTTCAAAAAATTAACGATAAAATATTCAGTCTGGATGAGAAGGTTTCAAAGGTAAAAGCTTCTCTTTCTGATGAATCCGGCTATATTCTGTTTTACAATTCGGAGGGTTTGTTAAGTTACGATTACCGTCCGATGGTTAGCTTAAGGGTTGTATGTACTATGCAAAAGGGCGATCAGATAGAGAACAGTTATTCTGCACGTTCATTCAGAACAGGCTTTGAATGGCTTAATGAAGATGTTATGGATGAGCTTGCAAAAGAAGCTATCGATAAAACAAATATATTATTTGATGCTACCAAGCCAAAAGCCGGTGAAATGCCAGTTGTACTTGGAGCCGGAGGTTCAGGTATATTGCTACATGAGGCAATCGGTCATACTTTCGAAGCTGATTTCAACCGGAAGGGAACATCAATCTTCAGTGATAAGATGGGTAAAAAGGTTGCAGAAAGCTTCATTAATATTATAGACGACGGAACATTAGAATATAATCGAGGATCAATAAATATAGATGATGAAGGTAATGAGGTTAAGAAAACTTATTTGGTAAAAGACGGAATCCTCAACAGCTATATTCACGACCGTATCAGTGCCAAACATTACGGAGTAGATCCAACGGGTAACGGACGTCGTCAGTCGTTCAGGCACATTCCTCTTCCAAGGATGAGAGCTACTTACATGGAGAACGGACCTCATTCCCGTGAAGAATTATTTGAAAATGTTGAATATGGTGTATATGTTGATAATTTTAGCAACGGACAGGTAAATATTGGAGCAGGCGATTTTACGTTTTTTGTAAAGTCGGGTTACCTTATTGAAAAAGGCAAACTTACCGATCCGATTAAGGATATTAATATAATTGGAAACGGACCTCAGGCACTTGCTGATATATCAATGGCTGCCAATGATTATAAAACTGATGAAGGAACATGGACATGTGGTAAAAACGGACAATCAGTTCCGGTTTCTTTGGGGCTACCTTCGGTACTTGTTAAAAAGCTTACAGTTGGAGGAACAAGTTAATTAACAATTGATAAACTGTATTAAGCAAAATTGAAAATCATTAATCATGACCAAAGAGGAAAAATATAAATTAGCTAAATGGGCTGTGCAATATGCCATCGAAAATGGTGCAAACGAAGCGAAAGCGGGTGTTTATGAAAGTCAGAGCAGCAGTATTGAAGTAAGAGAGAAAAAAATAGATAAGCTGGAACAATCAGCACAGAGTGCATTGAGGATTTCATTATATGTAAACAATAAATATTCTGTACATTCTACTAACAGGCTGAATAACAAGGTAGAATTGGAAAGATTGATCAAAGAGGCTATTACAGGAACAAGATTTCTTGCCGAAGATGAGTACCGCACACTACCGGAAGCGGATTTATACTTCGATGGGGATTATAAAGATTTGAAGAATTTTGATTCTGATTTCTTAGCAATAGACCCTCAGGAAAAAATTGACATTGCTTTTAATGCTGAAAAAGAAGTTCTTGGTAAAGATGACAGGATTATTTCTGTTACAGCAAGCTATTACGACGGTATGAGCAGCAGTGTAATGGTGTGCAGTAACGGTTTTGAAGGTGATACGGCCAATACTTATTATGGAGTAAATGTGATGGTATCGGTTAAAGGAGGAGATGCCCGCCCGGAATCGTATTGGAATGAAAGTTCAATATATTTCAAGGATCTGAAAACTAAAGGAATTGGGGAAATTGCCTTGAAACGCGGACTTGACAAAATTGGACAAAGTAAGATTGAGTCGAATGAAATGCCGATGATAGTTGAAAACAGGGTTGTAGGTCAAAGTTTGAGTCCACTTATTTCTGCATTGTCGGGTTCAGCTATTCAACAAAAGAATTCATTCCTGATAGATAAAATAGGAGAGAAGATAGGGTCTGATATTCTCACAATTGTTGATGATCCATTTATTGTTTCCGGTTATGGTTCAAAAATGTTTGACGGGGAAGGTCTTAACCTTAAAAAAAGATCTATAATAGAAAATGGCATTTTGAAAAGTTATTATATTGACACCTATTACGCGAAAAAATTAAATATGAGTCCTACTTCAGGGGCTACATCAAATATAATTTTTAAGCCGGGCACAAAAGACCTTAAAGAAATGGTTTCAGCACTCGATAGAGGAATACTGGTTACCGGATTCAATGGAGGAAATACAAATGGAACAACCGGCGACTTTTCGTATGGGATTGAGGGATTTCTTATAGAGGACGGAAAAATTGTTAAACCTGTGTCGGAGATGAATATAACGGGCAATATTATAGATTTGTACATGAATCTGGTTGAAGCAGGAAATGACGTATATGATAAATCACCATGGAGATTGCCTTCTCTAAGGTTTAATAATGTTGATTTTAGCGGTTTATAAAAAAACTGATTATGTAAAACATTTTCCCGGTAGATTTATTTTCTTCCGGGATTTTTTTGTCCTAATACCAAATGAATTTCAGAAACCTTTTGGTTCAGCGCAGCTAATGCACTATTAAAATCAAAGTATTTTTAGTTTTAGCAATTTACAAAAATCGTTGCATAGCC
>JBDLJM010000089.1 GCA_039714315.1 Bacteroidota bacterium
ACACATCTAAATATTTTTATATTACCTTAGTAAAAATGCATTTTTGTTAATGAATAAACCGAATCATATATAAATGATAGTTAAATATTATCCATATTCATTAAAACTCGCAAAAGTTTTTAAGATTTCTTATGAAACTCGTACCGAGCAGGCAACTTTAATTGTTGAGTTAAATCACGAAGGAGAAGTTGGATATGGTGAGTCGACTGCAATATCATACTACAATGTAACTGTAGATGAAATGATAGAACAATTGAAGGAGATAATACCTTTAATTGAGGGGCATGATTTTACTACACCTGAAGAGTTATGGGATGTAATTTCACCAATTTTATTAAAGAAACATTCATTCTTGCTTTCGGCGATAGATTCTGCCGCTCACGATTTGTACGGTAGAATTCACAAAGAGAGAGTTTACGAAAAAGTTACAGACGAAAGTAAAGAAACACCTCTTTCTAATTATACAATTAGTATTGGTACGGCCAAAGAAATGGTGAAACAAATTCTTGATAAACCATGGCCTGTATATAAATTGAAGCTTGGAGCAGATACCGATCCCGGTGTTTTGGCAGAAATTCGTAAAGTAACGGATGCGCATTTAAGAATCGATGCTAATGCTGCCTGGGATTTGGAAATAGCAACGAAATGGTTGCCTTATCTGAAAGAAGCCGGAGTTGAGTTGGTTGAGCAGCCATTTGCTATCGACAATGAAGCCGATTTGGCTGAGTTTCAAAAGATCTGTGATATTCCTATAGTTGCCGATGAATCGTGTCAGAAAGAGGAAGATGTTGAAAAATGTGCTAAGAATTTTGATGCTATCAATATTAAGCTGATGAAATGCGGAGGTCTTACACCTGCAATTCGTATGGTTAAAAAAGCTCAGGAATTGAACTTAAAACTTATGGCCGGTTGTATGACAGAGTCGTCAGTTGGTATTTCAGCTATGACACAAATAGCAACCAGTCTTGATTATATAGATGCAGACGGTGCGGTATTAATTGCAAATGATCCTGCCAGTGGTGTTGAAGTTATTGATGGTGAAATTATTTATCCTGATGCCTATGGTTTGGGAATAGAACTTAAAAAGGAAATTTTAGATGTTGTATAAAAAGGTAATTATATCTGTTCTTGTAGCAGCGGGTTTGTTTTCATGTGAAGAAAAAAAATCGGAACCTGTAGCTGATAATCTTCAAACTTCAATCGATTCATTAAAGAAGGCTGAGGCTTTTGATAAAAATGAAAATGTATTTTACTATCAGCTGGATACTTTAGAAAATAAAGAAGTAGTTGTAAAATATAAAACGACTGATAAGGAACTGGCCGAAAAGGCTGTAAAGATTTCTGATGGATATAATTTTAAATCGGAAATAATCAGTTTGCCGGAAGGTGAAAATATTGAAAAACCATATGCAGTTGTAAATACTTCTGTTGCCAATACCAGAGCGGGAACATCAAGAGCAAAAAGTATGGCTACTCAGGTAATTATGGGTATGCAACTCGAAATTCTTGATAACGAAGGTAAATGGTACAGGGTTAGAACTCCACAGGGGTATGTAGCCTGGATTGTAAAATCATCGTTTGAGTTTCTTACAAAAGAACAATCTGAAGAGTTGAGAAAACAACCAAAAGTAATGATAACAGCTCAAACAACTTTTGCCTATAATCCGGATAATAAAGAGCAGGTAGTTTCTGATTTGGTTTATGGTAATGTTGTTGTAGTGGAAAAAAATGGTAAAGAATGGACTAACGTTGTTCTACCGGGTAACAGAAAGGCTGTTGTAAAAACTTCTGAAGTTGTGGAGTTGTCAAAATGGCAGGAAACTGCAAAATTCGACAAGGAAATATTAGTAGAAACTGCATACCAGCATTTGGGGCAGCCTTACCTGTGGGGAGGAAATTCATTTAAAGGAAATGATTGTAGTGGTTTCTCTGCGGCAGTATACTGGTCAATGGGGATGTTATTACCTCGCGATGCTTATCAACAGGCAAAACAGGGAGATCATGTTGATTACGAAATGGGAAGTGTTGAAGGATTTAAAAACCTGGAAGTAGGTGATTTATTGTTCTTCGGTGGAAGTAGAGTAACTCACGTTGCTGTTTGGATTGGAAATAATGAGTATATACACAATTCAAGTACTTATGGAAGAGTGTTTATATCAAGTATAGATTCAACAAAAGAGAATTATCATAGCGATTATCTGGCGACTCATATTCTTGATATACGCCGAATAAACGGAAGTAAAAATACAGATAAGATTATTGATTTGACAAATATGTCAATTTGGTAATTACATACAATTTGGGATTAGAATTATTTAAAGAAATTGAATTGTTTATCAATTCGATGTGTGTGTGTGAAAATGGCATAGTTATATCAACTATGCCATTGTTTTTATAATTAAATTTGTTCAGACACAGAAAAATAAATAGTATGTTAAAAAAGATAAATGCCACTTTATTGGTTTTATTAATTATTACTGTTTCCTCTTCTGCTCAGGAACAGAAATCTTATTTTGAAAAACTGGATAAAAAACAGTTGACAAAACTGTCGGAAAGATCATTAGAAGCAATTTCAGAAAATCATTTTATTCCACCATATAATTTGCCTGTAACAATTGACAGTGCGTTTATCGATAAAAAAAATAAGGTTTTAAATATTTATTATTCTAATACTCTTGCTTATGTTCCGGTCAGGGAGGAATGGTTAAATAATTTTGAGTCTGAGGTAAAAGGTGCACAACGTAGAAAAATAAGAAGAAAATATGAAGTAAATAGCTTTATAGACTCTTTGCCATTAGCACAATACATTCCTAACATTTATCGAAAAACTATTAGTGTAGATAGTCTCAGAATGCTTAAACAGCAGGAGAATAATACTTCTCATGTCAGAAATACAGATAATCCTGCCAATATTACTCAAGGATTAAATAATAAGCATATTTCAGTTTGGGGAGGACACGGGCTTTTTTATGATAACGGGAAAGAAATTTGGAGGTGGCAGCGTCCAAACCTTTTTACGATAGTGGAGGATATGTTCACCTATTCATATATAGTTCCTTATTTAATGCCAATGCTCGAAAATGCAGGAGCGAATGTTTATTATCCAAAGGAAAGAGATACAAATACTGAAGAGATTATTGTTGATATAGATAATAGTGCGGATAAAGTTGTAGGAAGCAAAAATGTTGAGGAAAAAAATGGCGGTTTTTTGCTGAAAGAATTTTATGGAGATTATGAAAATCCTTTTGTTTCCGGAAAACATTTAGAAATGAAGAGTTCTAAACTAAGCTCAGAAAGAGATTCAATAGTTTATAACTTTAAAGCCGATAATCAGGGAGATTTTGCTGTTTATGTTTCCTATGCAAAAGGTGAAAATGTAAGTGATGTAAAATACAGGGTTAGTCATGATGGTGGAGAAACTGATTTTGTCGTAAATCAGAAAATGGGATATTCTACATGGGTTTATCTTGGAACTTTCCGGTTTGGAGCCGATGATTCGAAAGTTACGGTTTATAATAATTCGGAAGAAGAAGGTATAATCAGTTCCGATGCAATTAAAATTGGAGGAGGGTATACAAGAATTATACGTGAAGGAACCATTAGCCCAAAGCCCGCTTATATGAACTCCGGGAGGTATTATATGCAATATGCCGGTATGCCCGATTCGGCGGTATATTCTTTGACTAAATATGAAAGTGATTATAAAGATGACTACAGAGGCAGGGGAGAATGGGTAAATTACCTTTTAGGTGATATATATAGTCATAACAGAGACAGTTCTTTGCAGGGGTTAAATATTCCTATTGATTTGTCACTTTCATTTCATACTGATGCCGGTACTACTAAAAACGATTCGGTTATTGGTACTATGGTAATTCACAGTACAAAAGGTTTAAAGGATGAAAGAAGTTTTCCGAACGGAAGAAGCAGATTTGCTAATCGTGATCTGGCCGATATCATCAACACGGAAATACTTAAAGTAATCAGAAATAATTATAAGAGTGACTGGTCTGCACGTGAAATGTGGGATAAAAAATACTCGGAAGCCACTTATCCTAATGTTCCTTCTCTTTTGATAGAACTGCTTTCGCATCAGAATTTCGGAGATATGAAATACGGATTAAATCCAAGTTTTAAATTCGACGCTACAAGAGCTATTTACAAGGGAATTTTAAAATATCTGTCTTATTACGATAATACAGAGTATGTTGTGTCTCCATTATCGGTTAATAGTTTTTCTGTTAATTACTCAGATAAAAAGTTAGTGTTGAATTGGGAGGAAACAATAGATGAAAGTGAAGAAACTGCCAAAGCAGATGATTATATTGTTTATACAAAGGTTGACAGTGGAGGATTTGATAACGGAGTTCTTGTAAGAGGAAAAGAATATGTTTTCGATAAAATAGAGTTGGGAAAAATATATTCATTCAAAGTAAAAGCTGTAAATAAAGGAGGGGTGAGTTTCGATTCTGAAATTCTTTCTGCATGTATTAATGATTTTGATGATAATCCGATATTGATTGTAAATGCTTTCGACAAAGTTTCCGGACCGGAGTTTTTCGATTCTGACAGTTTGGGTGGATTTTCCAATTGGAATAAATCGGCAATTGCCGATGGTGTTGAATATTCTTTTACAGGCTTTCAGTATAATTTTGATAAAAATGACCCTTGGGTTTCTGATCCTTTAACCGGTCACGGAGCCAGTAATTCGGATTATGAAGGTAAAAAGGTAGTAGGAAATACATCTGATTATCCATATAAGCACGGAGAGAAGTTTTCAAAATTGAAATTATCTTTTGTTTCAACAAGTGCGAAATCATTTGAGAACAATCCGGAAAAGTTTAAAAATTACGATAAGCTGGATCTGATATACGGAAAACAGAGTACTTATAATTTAAAAACAGATAACAACAAAAACGATTATTCTGTATTTAAAAAATCGATGCGTGATGCTTTGGATAATTGGTTGAGCAAGGATAAAAGTTTGTTGATATCCGGTGCTTTTATTGCTAAAGATGTATTTCTTGATAACTCTATAGACTCCTTAAGAGGCAAATGGGTGACAGAGAATTTGCAATATTCAATTTATACTGATAAAGCGTGTCAAACGGGAAAAATTGAAGGTAAAAGCGAATTGAAAATATCTAAATTACCATCAGCAGAACATTTCGAACTCAGATCTGTTGATGCATTAAGACCTGAGTCAAATGCCAAGATTATTTACAGATATCAGGAAAACGACTTTCCTGCAGCAGTTCTGGGAAATAAATATGGTTATAAGGTTTTAAGTTTTGGTTTCCCATTGGAATCGGTAGTTGAGAATAAGGAAAATCTGTTCAAGGAGATTGTGGAGAGATTATCATGGTAGAAACGATGCGTGGTAGTAGTGGTAGAGACGATGCACGCATCGTCTCTACCACGCAATATATTATTTATAGCCAATCAACAAATCAGAATATTTGAAATTGTAAATCTCAGGAAATTTTTCAGGATTTACTTCGTGCATCATTTCATAAACAGTGTCAAAAACATCTTCTGTTGACGGTTTCGAGAAATAGTCTCCGTCCGAAGCATATGCCGGCCTGTGTTCTTTGGCAGTTAATGTTTTAGGAGGACTGTCGAGGTAATTATATGCTTTTTGTTGCTCAATAATTCGTTGAAGAATGAAGGCTGAAGCACCATGTGGCAAATCTTCATCAATAACCAATAAGCGATTTGTTTTTGAAATTGATTTTGCAATATCGTGATTTATATCAAATGGAAGTAGTGATTGAATGTCAATAACCTCTGCATGAATTCCAATTTCAGCCAGTTGTTTTGCAGCATCTTCTACAAGATGGAATGTGGCCCCATATGAAACAAGGGTTATATCGCTACCTTCGCGAGTGATTTCTACCTGCCCTACGGGCGTTCTGTATTCCCCTAAATTATTTGGAAGCTTTTCTTTTTTTCTGTATCCGTTAAGCGGTTCTATAACAAGTCCCGGTTCGTCGGATTGTAAAAGAGTGTTATAGAATCCGGCTGCTTTAGTCATGTTTCTTGGAACCAGTACATTTACTCCCCGTATTGCATTAATTATTTTACCAAGTGGAGATCCTGCATGCCAAACTCCTTCAAGCCTGTGACCGCGGGTTCTTACTATCATCGGAGCTTTTTGTTGCCCCATTGTGCGGTAATGAACCGTAGCTAAATCATCACTCATAGTTTGAATAGCGTACATCAGATAGTCCAGATATTGAATTTCTGCAATCGGTCTCAGACCTCTCATGGCCATTCCTATTCCCTGACCTATGATTGTAGCTTCCCTTATACCTGTATCTGCAACTCTGGTTTCTCCGTGTTTAGCCTGAAGCCCTTCCAGTCCTTGATTAACATCGCCAATAAAACCGGTATCTTCACCAAATGTCAGCACCTCCGGACGTGTTGTAAATACCTTGTCAAAATTATCCCGGATTATAATTCGGGCATCAACAAGAGGTGAATTTTCATCATATGCAGCTTCTATTGCTTCTATTTTATGAGCTGCATTTTCTGTTTCGCTCCAAACATGCGAACTGAATTTACACTGATTGTCAATGTTAAACTGTTTTACCCAACTTTGTAGTTTATGCTTGGTGTCGATATCTTCATTTCTTACATAACGCAGGGCTTTCCTAACCGAAGAAATCGATTCTTTAAATCCCGGTTCTTTAATTGCGGCCAGTTCTTTGGTGAGATTGTTAATTAAATCAGCATTTTTACTTTTACTGCCTAAGTCTTTTAGCATTAAGAAAACTTCTTTTTGAACCTCTTTTATTGGTGTTATATAGTCATTCCATGCTGAAGTTTTGTGTTCTCTGACAAGTTTCTTAGCTTCTTGTTCTATATTTTCTATGATAGATTCATCATCAACAATTTTCTTTTCAAGAATCCACTCACGCATTTTTTTTATGCCATCGTGATCTTTTTCCCACTGCAGTCTTTCTTTATTCTTATATCTTTCGTGCGATCCCGAAGTGGAGTGTCCCTGAGGTTGGGTTAATTCGATTACATGTACCAATACCGGGACATGTTCTTCCCGTGCAATTTTTTCGGCTTTTATATAAGTTTCAATTAGTGCCGGATAATCCCACCCTTTAACTACAAAAATTTCAAAACCTTTTTTGTTTTCATCCCTTTGGAAGCCTTTAAGTGCTTCTGATATATTTTCTTTTATTGTTTGATGTTTAGCATGTACCGATATACCATATTCATCGTCCCAAACCGACATTATCATAGGTACCTGCATTACTCCTGCAGCATTCATGGTTTCCCAGAATAATCCTTCTGAAGTACTCGCATTACCTATAGTTCCAAATGCAACTTCATTACCATTATTACTGAAATTTGTCCAGTCTTTTAAATCTTCGATCTCCTTGTAAACTTTTGAGGCCTGTGCTAAACCTAATAAACGTGGCATCTGACCGGCTGTAGGGGAGATATCTGCGCTGGAATTATATTGTTCCATGAGGTTTACCCAATTTCCGTTTTCATCGAGACTTTTTGTGGCGAAGTGCCCGCCCATTTGTCTACCTCCGGAAGTAGGTTCTTTTTCTAAATCAGCATGTGCGAAAATTGCAGCAAATATTTGCTTAGGGGTAAGTATACCTTTCGCCATCATAAATGTTTGATCTCTGTAGTAACCTGATCGGAAGTCGCCCTTTCTGAATACTTTTGACATAGCGAGGTTGGGAAGTTCCTTTCCATCACCGAAAATTCCAAATTTAGCCTTACCCGTAAGTACTTCTCTACGTCCTATTAAGCTTGTTTCTCTACTTTCGCACGCTATATGGTAATCATTCAATATTTCTTTTCGAAATTCTTCAAAAGATAATTGTTGATCTGTATTTGTTCCTGAATTGTCCATTGTTTATAGTATTAGAGCTATGCAAAATTATAAAACTAAGCATAACAAATATAATAGTTTTAAAATAAAAGCTAAAGTGTGTGTGTTGCCTTATTACTAATGATTAGTTTATGGGGTTTTGAACAACGATTATAACAAAAAGTGATATGAATTAGGTTAAAATAATCCCCTTCTGAAGTAACTGATGATTCTTTTAAAGTCAGAAATGAAAATAAAGCGTATTTTCTCTTCGTAATTAGGAGTGTTAAACTCACTTCCTTTGTTAGAGTAAATAGGGAAATATACTTCCAATATTTCGGGAACAAAATTGAACCTTACTCCGGTATCCCAGATAAATTCTGTACCGTGATTTTGATTTTTGTAAAGCCCGACATCACCGTAAACTTCGATGAATTTCCATATTGAAACGTGGGTGTTGGTGCTTACAATCCAATGATCGGCAAATTTATCGTACTTTGTTTTAAAACCACCATCGCTTATTACCATTTGTTGACTTAGTATGCCGCTTGTTTCAGATCTTCCTAAGAAATTATAATCGAATAAATAATCTGTAGAGCTGTTTATTCCAAAATTGTAATTTTCATGTTCAACATTATTATAGAAAAAGATTCCTGCAAAAATTCTAAAATCAATCAGGTTTTTCCAGTCAGTCATTTTCCTAAAACGTATTTCTGAACTTAGTCTTCCGAATTGATCACCAATTTGTAAATCAGTTCTGATTCTGTAATCATCTATCTTTTCGGGATTACTGTAAATATGTCGTAGGTTGAATATTTGATATTCGTCGTACTTTCCATTTTCATCATCTACAATTTTTCCGGGTGGTAGTTCTTTATCTACATTAATATATCTTGCAAAAATATAATTTGATTCAACACCACGAGGATTTGGTCTTTTGAAGTAAAGTCTGAATGCGGGGTTATACTTAATAAATGCTAAATCCCGGTCGTAATGTGAGTATTTGGCAAACATACCAAAACTCATTTTGTGAAATATATCACTATTCCTAAAGTAGTATGAATAAGTGAAAGAACCAGTTCCTGTTAATGAATTGGCCTTGGCAGCATAAAGAGGTCTGAAATTGTAGTTGAATGGTTTTTGAATTAATGATTTGTTGTAAAAAGCACTACCCAGAAGAAGACCGTCGTATGCGTTCCACGATATGTATGGGTTAACAAAAATTTGTGTGTAATGGGGGTTTTCAACGTCTGTCATCAGCTTAAACTGAACCGGCTTTTCAATAATATGATACCATTTTTTATTGTATTTCAATGTGTTGTCCCTAAAGTTGTATTCAGGTAGAATTGTTTCGTTGTTTAATACCAAGCGATCAATATTTTTATTCAGTGGAGTATAATTGATTGATTCCTGAAAACCATTTACCCATTCCGAGAAAATCAGGGAGTCTTTTTTATACCCGTATACTTTTAGAGGACCTGTATAGTCAGTTTTATTTTTTATAATTATACTATCCTGTTTCCTTTTTATTTTATAGTCAATCAGATTTCTCTTCTCGATATAATCATCAAAAAACCAGTCACTTTTTCCATTAGAGTTAACAGAGAAAATGTTTTTCATTCTTTGAGGGTCGGTAAACCGCTTTGAAGAAAAGTTGAATGTTTCTCTCAGCGATTTTGAAAAACTATCATTCCCGATATAGTCTTTTAAATATGCAAAACCCATTGAAGCTTTAAACTGATTGATCGCCAATAGGTTTAAGTTTGCAAATTTATCGTATGATATACCGATAGGCTGATCTAAATTCTTTCTGGCCATTACTAAATACAGTAAATGTTGCCGATCGTTAAATTTCAATTCTGACAGGTCGAAGTATTTTGAAATCCAGTAATCAGACAAGTTCCCGAAAAGCTTTTTATCAGGGTAGTATGTTGCTATGTATTGCGACAGGAGGTAAGAGTTTAAGCCCTCAATCATCCATGCATTTGCTCTAATATTTGTAAAAATTGACGATTTAATATAATGATAGCTAATGGCTTTAAAGATTTCGATCTCTTTTTGAAACTTCGGTCCCATTGTTTCTATTAATGGGAGTGTATTCATACTGTAAATAGGGTTGTTTTTAAGATATACCGAACTAACCCACAATTTAGAAAGTTTAAAGGGACCCAAATTAGCTTCCAGAAAATCAAGTTGTCTTTTCAGTAATTCATCGAAAGGATCTTCAAACCTAAAAGCAAAAGGGTATACAATATCTGTTTCCAGATTAATTATATTAGAGTTTTTTGTTGTTACCTGATATTTTTTAAAGTTGTGTTTTTTTCGGTAGATCATAACATTTACCGATCCGAGAGTTTTTCCCGAGAGTGTTGTTTCGAACCTGTTAAATCCCAGATAAGCTTCTTTATAAAGAAGGTTGGATGATATCTTGTAATCTTCCGGAAGTCTTATTTTTATCAGATATATGTGCGGCTCTATAAATAAATCATCGAGGTCTTTGTTCGACATAGTATGCCACTCTCCATCACTGTATACTGCCGGACTCAGATACCATTCTTTTAAATAGTAGCCCTTTTCGCTGTATCCAAAACCGGTAAATCGTGCATCAGGCAGTTTCAATATGAAAGGAGTTGTAATATCAATAGTTTCTCCCGGCTTTAGAGGAGTGTTTAAAAGGAGTTCTATGATGTCGTGAGAATGGTTTTTATAACTCCAGTACAATGTATCGTTATCAGTTTTGAACAGGAAGCCACTAATGTTTCCTTTCTCTTCCGATAGAGCATAGTGCATATCTGTTTTTCTGTTCTCTCTGTATCTTTTTCCAAGATTAGTATTTCTGTTTCTGTAGGACGCAGGCCAGGAATGAAGAAAAATTCTATTTAGGGTATCATTGCTGTTATTTTTGTATGATAATGCCTGCCAACCGATAACTCTTTTACCAATAGTGTCGAGACTTGCCTCTATTATTATAGGATTTAATGCCGTATTCTGCCCATGCAGCACAGCGCTAAAAAGCAATATTATAATTAGAAAGCTCTTTTTCAAGTTAGTTGGTTGTTATTGGTGATTAATTTTTTGTTGTCAGGCGTAACTATAAACTTACGAAAATCTTTGTTTGCGAATATTGTTTTTTATGAAAAATAAAGTGAGAAAAAATAAAACCGGTAGAATTAATAATAATCCTACCGGTTTTGAAAAGTGATTCCTTATGATATAAGGAATTAACCTGTTGATATTTAGTTTACTTAAGATCCAGTATAGTTGTTGAACGTTTTTCTACTTTAATGCCTGAAAAGTCAATGATATCACCGCTAATTACGTCTAATGCTTTAGAAAATCCTTTTAATTTTTCGCTGTAACGTTTTGTGTTAATAGTTTTTTCTACCTGATTATTGTTTACAATAACCATTACAGTTTGTTCATCGCTATATCTGAAATATACATAAATACCGTCTTCGGGTACAAATTGAATCAGTTTTCCGTTGGCAATAGCAGAACTGTTCTTACGCCAGTTGGCTAATTTTGCAATATAATTCCATGTGGAGTTCTCATCATTACTTCTTCCTTTGGTAGTAAACTTATCTGTTTTATCTTCTTTCCAACCGCCTGAAAAATCCTGACGCAGATAACCGTGATGTCCACCTCTGTCCATGTTTATTTCGGCTCCATAAAATAATTGAGGTATTCCGCGGGTTGTAAGCAGTACTCCTAAAGCCATCCTGTAATCCCTAAGGTTTCCGTTTACTGTTCCTAAAAATCTGTCTATATCGTGATTGTCCAGAAAAATCACATTAGCATTGGGGTTTTCATATAAATAATCCCATGTTAAAGTGTAATATATTTTTGAAATACCTGTATTCCAACCGTTTTTTTCATTTACAAGATCCGTTAATGCGTATTGCATATTAAAATCCGTTATTCCGGCCATGTGAGAATCAAAATCCTTTCCATTTTTAGGCCCTTTAGTAGCCCACGACTGTGTTGGAACACCAGTAACCCATGTCTCTCCGAAAATCGAAAAATCGGGATATTCTTCCAGCAAAGTTTTTACAAGATCACCCATGAACTTTTGATCAGAATAATAGTATGTATCTATCCTGTATGCATCAATTCCATACTCTTCTATCCACCAAATTGAATTTTGAATTAAGTAATTGGCAACATGTTTATTATTTTGATTCATATCGGGCATAGATGAGTCGAACCAGCCATTCTTCATTTTTTTTGAGTCGTATTCCGAAGCATGAGGGTCGAACAGGGTGGTAGCTCTGTAGTTCGAAGATGTGTACTCATCCCAGTGATGAACCCAGTCTTTAGAAGGCAGATCTTTTATAAGATAATGGTTTATTCCAAAGTGGTTGTAAACTACATCTTTTATAACTTTTAGATTTCTTTTATGACTTTCAGAAACATAATCAGCATAATCTTTATTACTACCCATCCGCGGGTCTACATTGTAATGATCGGTAAAACCGTATCCGTGATATGAAGCCCTGTTTTGATTGTTTTCTTCAACGGGGTTTAACCAGGTGGAAGTAATACCGAGACTTTGTATATAGTTAAGTTTATTAATAATACCCTTTAGATCTCCTCCGTGCCTGGCCTCATCTGAATTTCGATCAAATTCCTGATCGTGCATTCCTTTTATTTTGTCGTTTGATGTATCACCATTTGCAAATCTGTCGGGTGTAATTAAATAAATCAGATCAGAAGGACTTATACCTCTATATTCTTCAGCTTTTTTTTGTCTGGATTTTAACTCATACTTAAGCTTGTATTTTTTTCTTCCAACTTTATAATCAATAAATTTAATACCTGCCAATGCATTTTCTGAAATATCAATTTCGATATATGCATAATTTGCATTTTCGGGGAGTATAACTTTGCTAATACTAATATCAGATTCTTTGGTTGAGAATTCTGCTTTAGATATACCTTTTCCGTGTACTAACAGTTCTATTTTGTTATATTTCATGCCAGTCCACCAATTGGGAGGGTCTACTCTGTCAATTTTCTGGGCAAATGATGTATGCGAAACGAAAAATATTGCTATTAGTATGTAATATAATTTTAAGTACATATTGATGTTGTTTGTTGTAACAATTCTTTATTTTTATAAAGATACATAATAAGAAAAAAAATAATTTAGTGTAAAAGTAATTTTTTTAGTGTATTAGATACACTTTGTGTGAAAATTATTGAGAAAAGAACTTTATATTTGG
>JBDLJM010000090.1 GCA_039714315.1 Bacteroidota bacterium
AGTGCAGTTAAATGCACTTTTGAGCTATAAAACCCGATCGAATAGGTAAAGTCACTTGTGAAGTGTATTTAATTGCACTTTTATTGTTATTTGTTTAAATATTTTTTATTTTTGACACAAATAGAGCACTATGATGCACTTTTCAAAATTAATAAAAACCATTAAGGCCCGCAGAGAAATGCTGCAGGTAAACCAAGAAATGCTAGCAGAACTATCTGGTGTTAGCCTTAGAACCCTAAAGCAGTTTGAAAGTGGAAAAGGCAACCCCACCTTGCAAACCATTAGTAAATTGGCTGATGCATTGGGTTTAGAGTTAACACTACAAGTAAAAACCCTAATAAATGAGACAAGCTAAGGTTATCTACAAAAACGAAGAGGCAGGATTGCTTACCCAATTAGATAATGGAGACTTTGTATTTCGCTACCATGATACATGGTTTAATTCTGCAGACAAACCTGCTATTAGTCTTACACTTCCAAAAAATCAGCAAGAATACCAGGCGGAACATTTGTTCCCGTTTTTCTACAACATGCTGCCAGAAGGAACCAATAAACAAGTCGTGTGCCATGCCATGCGCATTGATAAAAAAGATCATTTTGGCTTATTACTAAATACTGCGACTTATGACACCATCGGAGCAGTTAGAATCATTAAAATAGACAATGTATGAGTTTATCTGATATCCAATATTGCCCTGGCACATTAAAAGAAGGGAATCAAACTTACTCGTCAACAGCTTTGAAGCGTGTTTTTAATGGGAAAAAAGTAAGTCATGTACTTCCTTATGAATCGCCTGCAACAAACGAAGTAACAGATGAACTATTTGATGATAATCGAAAAAGGATGTCTATTTCAGGTGTACAAGAAAAGTTTTCGATTCTGTTAGACAAAAACAAACTACGCCTAATAAAAGAAGGTGAACAAGGACAATACATTCTTAAATCAAAACCAAGTGCAGGTAAAAACCCTGAACAGATGCCTGCCAATGAGCATTTAACCATGCAAATAGCAAGGCAGGTTTTTAATATAGAAACTGCTGAGAACGCGCTCATTTTTTTTAGCAATGGAGATCAAGCTTATATCACTAAGCGATTTGATGTTAAAGATGACGGTACTAAGCGGGCACAAGAAGATTTTGCTGCGTTAGCGCAAAGAACACCTCAAACCCATGGAGAAAATTATAAATATTTGGGTAATTATTATGAATTATTTGAACTACTGAAAAAGTTTGTTCCTGCCTACAATGTCGAAGCTCCCAAGCTACTAAAACTTATCCTCTTCAACTACTTGTTTTCTAATGGAGATGCACATTTTAAAAACTTCTCACTCATACAAACTGAGTTGGGAGATTATAAATTGAGCCCAGCATATGACTTACTAAATAGTCGCATTCATATTGCGGATAAAGATTTTGCACTTGATGATGGTTTACTACCTTCAGCCCAAGCAAAAGGAAAAGTGCACGAACAGTTTCATAAGCTAGGCGAAATAGCTGGAATTAATACAAAACTTATTGACGGTATCTTTTCTCTGTTAACTTCCAAAAAGGACGAAGTACTTAATTTAATTAGCCACTCATATCTATCGGATAAATTGAAACGTAATTACGAACAGGCCTATTTAACCCGATTGAAAAAGCTAAACAGGAATTGAGAATGAAAAATGCTGATACACTTTATTTGATTTAATACATTTTGTTTAATTAATAAACCGGATATTTTATCAATACTAAGGTTTGTTTACTCAATAGTTTTTTATAGACTTGCATCATCTAAACTAATTAACCCAAATTTGAATAAGGTATTTTCAAAACACGACTCTACTGACGATAATCTGTTTTCCTCTATTAAACAGTCGGACGAAAGAGCATTCCGGATCTTATATGATAGATACTGGAAGGCATTATATGCTTTTGCATATTCTTTTACCGAAGATGAAGATCTATCGAAAGATATTGTACAGGAGATCTGGATTACCTTCTGGGATAAACGAAAAAACATCGATGTTAAGAATGTGAAAGCATATCTTTATTCGATGGTTAGAAACAGGGTTTATAATCAACTTCGCGATAACAAAAAACTGGAACATCAGCTCGAGATAATCGATAAATATCTTACTGTTGATGATATTACTGACCTTACTGATCTTGCCGATACAAACCAACTGTTAGAAGAAGCTATTGCTAAATTACCCGAGCGCAACAGAGAAATATTTATGCTCAGTCGTTTCGAGGGATTATCTAATCAGGAAATTGCTGATAGACTTGATATTTCGAAGCGTACAGTAGAGAACCACCTTACAAATTCACTTAGACAAATACGAAAGTCGGTAATTGTTGCTTTGCTTCTTGCTTCGATATAATTCCAAATAGACAGATGTTGCAAAGCAACTATTAAACAGAACCAACGACTCGATAAACAGCGAAAGATATTTTTTTATAATTAACTAAAGTTTCCCACATCTCGGATGTAAGATCTATGACATGGGAAATTTCAACGATCTGTAATTACTTGAGTATGTTTCAGTTAGTGGCTATTGGAAAATATAACAAACATTTTTTCATATTCTCTTGTGTGTGCTTCATGTTTTGTGTGTCTTATTTATAAAGGGAAGAGTTTAATCCCTCTTAGAAAGGAATACATAGAGATAGAAAATGAAAAATAAAGAAAATAAATTACTACATAAGTACCTGAATGACGATATCAATGATCAGGAAAATTTAGCCCTGCTTGTATTGGAGAAGAAGAAAATTTATGACAAGAAGGACGAAGTTTTCAAAAACCATCTTCATGAAAGTAAACTGAAAATGGATATTTTTTCCGGAATAAATGCTAAAAGAGTTAAAAAGATGTCATTGTACAGGGCTCTTCAAATAGCTGCTACGGTTGTTATTATGTTAGGAATAGGTTTGGGGTATATAATTAACAGTGCATATTTTGGAACTACCGAATTATCAAACAATCTTAAAAATCCTCAAAGCTATAATCTGCCGGATGGAACAGAAATCACACTGGCCTCAGGAAGTAGTATATTTTATGATGCTGATTTCGATGATGAATTCAGAAAAGTGGAGCTGAAAGGTGAGGCTTTTTTTGATGTTGAACGCGACGAAAACCGTCCTTTCATTATTAAAACTGATAGGTTAAATACCGAGGTATTAGGAACTTCATTCAATATAAAACAAACTGATAAAGCAGTAAAAGTTACTGTAGTTACCGGTCTTGTTAAAGTATACGACAATAAAAATGAAGTAAAAGTGAAACCACAGCACGAGGCTGTTTACAATATCAACAGCAGTGATCTGGTTAAACATCAAATCGATAATGACTACGCCACTTCATGGCTGAAAGATAAGTACAGGTTAAATAGAGTAGATATTATTCAGTTAACCGATTTTGTTGAGCAAAGATTTGGAGTAAGTCTGTTATACAAAGATAAAGAAATTGAACATACTCTAATTACAACTACAGTTAGAAAAGGAGAAAGCATCGACGACTTTATTGAGAAAATAAACGATCTGGAAGAGATTAATATAACAAAGCTAAATGCTAACGAGTTAAATGTAACCCTTGTTGAAAACTAATAATACATCCCAAATCAAAATGATAAGTAAAATCAATATAAGGAATGTAATTATCATATTTCTGGCCGTGTTTTTTGTGTACCCCATTGCTGTTGCACAAGGGGTTCAGAAAGATCCTGGTGATGAAAAAATTACTGTAAAGGAATCGAACATAACATTATCCGAATTATTGGATATTATGGATTCAAAATCGGAATACGATGTTTCATACGGGAACTATGTAATATCTCTTTCCGATAAATATAATTTCACCTACCATTCAAAAACTGTGTTCAATATTCTCGATGATATCAGTAAAAAACTTAATGTAAGTTACAAGGTCTCGGGATTTAATATTACTGTGATCAAAAAACGAAAATCTTCACTATTCAAAAAGAAAGTAACTATATCGGGTTATATAAAAGAAAGGGGTTCGGAAGAATTGTTGATAGGTGCAAATATTCATATAAAAGGAACAAATATTGGAACAGTTAGCAACTCTTATGGTTTCTACTCTCTTACAATTCCGGCTCAGAAAGCGGTTTTAGGTGTTTCGTATGTGGGTTTTGACACTTTTGAATTGGAGAAAGATTTTTTTGAAGATATAGAGTTCGATATCGAACTCGAACAAAATAATATGTTGCAGAATATAGATTTAACGTATTCTTCAAGCAAAAGAATAGCAGATAAAGCCTATATGAATGTTGTTAGTATACAGCCAAAGGAGGTTGAAAAAATTCCGGCCTTGCTTGGCGAAAAGGATGTATTTAAAGCATTGCAGTATATGCCCGGTGTTCGTTCGGGTAGCGAGGCAACTGCCGGACTATACGTAAGGGGAGGAGGCCCTGACCAAAATCTAATAATTTTAGATGATGCTCAGGTTTATAATGCTATGCACCTTTTTGGTTTCTTTTCGGTTTTTAACGGAAATGCAGTAAAAAATGTCGACATGTATAAAGGCGGTTTTCCTGCCCGATTTGGAGGGAGGCTTTCTTCTGTTATAGACATAAGCATGAAAGATGGTAACAAAAACGACTTTGAGGGGCAGGGGAGTATTGGTTTGTTATCATCGAACATAATGGTTGAAGGACCAATAAAAGAAGGAAAATCATCCTTTATAGTTTCCGGTAGAAGAACTTACATCGATGTTTTAGCTGCTCCTTTTACTCGAGGGCCAGGATCGGCAGGGTATTACTTTTATGATTTTAGCGCAAAGTTTAACTATGAGTTTAGCAGTAAGGATAAGCTATTTGTGAGTGGCTATTTTGGTCGCGACAAACTAAGAATGATCGAAGGGGGAGAATTGTTTAAAATGTATTGGCAAAATGCAACGACAACATTACGCTGGAATCATCTTTTCAATTCAAAACTATTTAGTAATACATCATTGATTTTTAGTGATTATGATTTGGTAATGAAAGAAGAAGAAGAATATGGGAATGAAATTTATTTATCAAAATACAATTCGGGAATTAGAGATATTGGTGTAAAAACAGATTTTAACTGGATGCCAAACAGTGATCATTTTGTACGTTTCGGATTTAATGTTATTAATCATTATTTTTCTCCAAGTGTTTATAATATAGAAAATTATAATCAAGAAAACATTGTACAGGCAAAGCATATCAATACTATTGAGAGCTCTATATATGCCGAAGATGATTGGAAAATAGGTGACAGGATTAAGCTTAATGCCGGATTGAGGCTTAGTAATCTGATGCATGAAGGAGAAAATTACCTGAGTCTGGAACCAAGGATACTTGCTGCTTTTATGTTAACGGATAAAACATCGTTAAAGGCTTCATATTCCGAGATGAATCAATATGTACATCTTTTGTCGTCAACAGGATCGGGTATGCCAACCGATATTTGGGTTCCGGCTACTAATAAGGTTGCTCCTCAATTTTCAAGACAATATGCTATTGGTCTCGCAAATGATATAGAAAAATATGGATTAACTCTATCGGTTGAAGGATATTACAAAACCATGGAAAATATAATTTCCTATAAAGAAGGAACCGATTTTTTATATGTTTCCGAACCCTATCCGGGAGAAGAATTCGAATATGAAGATGCTGTAGTAGTTGGTAATGGATATTCTAAAGGTGTAGAATTTCTCCTTCAAAAGAATCAAGGAAAATTTAGCGGTTGGATAGGATACACCCTTTCATATACCAAACATAAGTTCGAAGAACTAAATCGCGGAAAGGAGTTTTTTCCCCGTCACGACCGTCGGCATGATATATCAATTGTTGGGATCTATGAGCTGACTCCCCGAATAGATTTTAGTGCTACATGGGTTTACGGAACCGGTGATGCATTTACTCTGGCAACCGAAGAATATAATGTTTATGATCACGATCCAACAGAGCCAATTGAATATGATGTAGATTATTATCCTGAAACTGGTAATATATATGTTGATGGCGGACCGGAGAAATATACAGTAAATCATTATGTCGAAAAAAATTCATTTAGGATGGCTGCTTATCATCGCCTCGATTTTGCTTTCCGATTCCACAAAACACTAAAAAGCGGACGTAAGCGTACATGGGAATTTGGTATTTATAATGTTTACAACCGTAAAAATCCTTTTTATTACGAATCTAGCTGGGTTAATGAAGGTGGTAAAAAACAAAATGTACTTCTTCAGTATAGCATTTTCCAGATTATTCCAAGTGTATCATATACTTTAAAATTTTAAAAAATGAAGAATATTTTAATTATAATTTCTTTTATCATTTTGCTTACATCGTGCCAAAAGATAAGCAATATGGATATACCCGATTCAGAACCACAATTAGTAGTAACTTATTTTGTAGGGCCAAATTTATATAGCGATACAACATATTTGAACCTTGACTGGAGCATACCTATTTATAATAACCCTGATTACTACGAACAAACGAATTGGAATATGCGTAATCCGGTGGAGTGGGCAAATGTTAGCATGAGTAAAAACGGGAATGAATTTTCACTGTTATACGATAGTATAATTAAGGTTTACCGTAACCCTAATTCAGATTTTAAAGCCGGTGATAATGTAGGGCTGTATGTAAATTATAATAAAGAAGAAGAAATACGGGCAAATTGTGTAGTACCCGAAAAGCCGCTTTTTGATATTGAGCTCTTGGATTTAACTATTAATGCAGAAGGAGATAGTGTTTTCTCGATAAAATATACTTCGCGCAATAAAGGAAAGAACTATTTTAAATTCTTTATGAAAGAATATGGTTCCTCCTTAAGGGATAGATATTATGATGTTGAAACCGGTCATTATATAGATTCAATTTACCGAAATACCGATGTGGAGAAATCTTACCTACAAAACCCTGTGAGAATTTTAAATGAAAATGAAAGTACAGTTCTTAGCACAGAGTATTTTAAAGGGGGTAATATAGCTTATTATAAGGATAAAGCATATAGACTGGATTCTGTAGAAACTTATGTGCTTAATATAGACGAAGACTATTATAAATTCGAAAATATGCCAAAATATGATTGGCATGAAGACGGGATATATCTCCTGTTTGTGGGTGAACCCGAACTGGATTTTACCAACGTAGAAGGTGGTTTGGGTATATTTTGCGCATATAATATAGATGTTGGAACAATTAATATTCAGGAAAGTGTTACTAAATAATAAATATGGCCTTACAACTAATGTTTGGTGTGTAAATTATCAGAATAAAAATTTAATGTTTACTAATATAAATCTTAATTAAAATGAAGAACTTGATAAAAACAATGTCAATTATTTTGTTTACTACTTTACTTTTTTCATCATGTGATAAAGATGATGAAGGAAATATTGATAAAATTATAGACAACGAGTATTATTCAGAATACACTCCCGGTAAATTTATAACTACAGAAGACTGGGATACTTCCAGTCCGGATGGCGTAATGAACTATTTAGGTAGTTTTGAATATGATAATGAAAACTTATTAAAATCTATCGAGATGATTGTTAATGAAGATGGAACTTTAATTGGTATCTTATCAATGGAAACTACCGTAGAAAACAGCAAAATTACAGAACTTATGGTAAGCTTCCTCGACGGAGAAAAGCATATCTATAAATACACTTACGAAGAAGACAAAATAAAAAAGGTAGAGAAGTATAAAAACAGTAATTATCTGAATAAAAAATCTGCTTCAGATTTAGACTTTTCATCGAGAAATATTTTTGCCAGTCCTGAAAATAACGGATTCATCAGCGAGGACTTTTCATTAATATGGTATTATACTCTAATGTACAAAGGCGATAAGGTTGAAAAACTTGAATACTATATACCTGAATCTGATGAGATTGTTGGTACTGTAAAAGTGTTTTGGGATGATAATAATATATCCAGGATAGAAAATACAAATCATATGCACCCTGATAAGGATTTAGCCACAATTGTTTATGAATTTGAATACGACACAAAGCCAAATCTGCAGAAGTATATGGCATTATGCGAATATGCAACAAACTATGTGTCAGAACTTGGAATAGAAGCAAATCATATGGGCTTGATATCATACTTCTCTGATAACAATTTAAAACATGTTAAAATAGACTATCCCGCAAGTGAAGTGTTTAATATCGAGGTTAGTACTGTGTATGATGGCGAAATTGCTACGGCAATAAGTATGCAATATGCAAATGGTGGATGTGTTATGTCTTCGACAGTTGATTATATTCAGGTTGAAAAGTAGTAGTTTGGGTTAATAATATAGCTTCACCTATGCTTTATCAAGCAGAATAAAAATCATGTAACTATCAATAAAACAAGGCGCTAACAAAGAGTGTGAACACTCCCTCCTTCTTCGAGTTTACAACCACACAAAAGAGGATATAAGGCAGCCGAGTAATCCCATTGGATTTTAACCTGTATAAACTAAAACCAATGCTAACTTTTCAAAAACAACATTTAAACAAACTCCCCCACTCATAGCTCACCCAAATTTAATATTATGTAAATATATCCTCAATGTTAAGAAATCGTTAAGTAAAATATGAAAAAGAATAATAAAACACTACATTTGCCCCACTGTTTGGGGCTTTCTGTCGTTTTTTACAGCTTATGAAGTAAATTATTTTTAGGTTTTGTTCTTCTCAAATTTTATTTGACAAAATGCTTCCGTTTTATAGGTGTAATTTTCTAAAAACAGTACAAGCAAATTATATATTCAATTTTGCTAATTACAATCAGTATTAAATTTATATACTGATATTTTTTACCATGTTAAAAACTCAATGATATATGAAGGGGAGAATTTTAAGTATCAATTTAAAAAAATACAGTTCAGATTTTTTTGGAGGTTTATCCGGTGCGATTGCCGTATTACCACAAACATTGGGTTTAAGTGTACTACTGTTTACATCATTCGGTTATGATGCTTCGGCAGGAGCTATGGCTGGTTTAATTGGTGCAGTAATTCTTCTTCTTTCTTCGGGTATTGCCGGGGCAACAATAGGTATGATCAGTGCTCCAAACGGGCCCGTTACCATGCTTCTTGTTGGCATGGTTGCTACGTTGAGTCAGAATTATGCTCCAAACGAAATTTTAATAATAGTAGGAGCAGTACTCTTATTAACAGGTATTTTCCAGATAGTATTCGGAATACTCGGAGGGGGTGAACTGATAAAACTAATACCATATCCGGTTGTCGCCAGTATGATTACTGCTATTGGTATATTGATGATTAAATCGCAGGTAAACCAGATTCTGCCCTCGAATGAAATAGTCGGTTGGTTTAAATACATCCCTCTTATAGTTGCCTTAGTAACAATAGCAATAATATATTTAGTTAAGAAATTCTTTCCTCGTTTACCGGCAATATTAATGGGACTTTTAGGTGGGATAATTGTTTATCCGCTTCTTGTGCTTTCGATGGAAAATCCAAATTCAAAATGGGTAATCGGATCTTTGCCAACAATAGAACCCGGAGTAATATTAAGCAGGTTTAATGGAATAGAACTCGAAAGCTTACCATGGCAACTGATAGTTACATCAGCTTTGGCTTTAACAGTTTTAGTTATGATAGATTGTTTGTTAACTGCTTTGGTAGCTGATACACAAACTTCGGAACGTCACAATGCAAAAAATGAGCTTGTAGCTCAGGGTTTTGCACAAATACTTATCGGCCTTGTTGGTGGGGTTGGTGGTGGAGGAACAAAAGGCTCTACACTTGCAAATACTATGGCAGGTGGACGTAGATGGAGTCCGGTTTTTGCAGCTGTACTTATTTTACTCATGGCCTTATTTGGTAGAGGAATAGGATCATTCCTGCCCCTGTCGGCCCTTTCGGGAGTTATCATCTACATAGGTATCAACATGATCAATAAGAACATTATCTTCTGGTTAAAAGACAAATTTACAAGAGTAGATGCAATTAACGCCCTTACTGTAATTGCAACAACAATGATATTTGATGTTACTAAAGCCGTAGCACTTGGGATGATATTTGCAGTTATTACCTTTATAAGAAGAGCAATAAAGCGTCCGTTAATAAGACGTCAAACAAATATATTAGAATATCCTTCACCGCGAAAAAGAAGCGAGAAACACCGTGAGATTATTGAAGCAAACGGCGATAAGGCATTATTGATAGAACTTCAGGGTGACCTGTATTTTGCTACAACCGATCAATTGTATCGTAATGTGATGGAAAGAATCGATGGAAGGTTAGTAATAATTCTTCATTTCAGAAGGGTTATTTCTATCGACATGAGTGGTATGGTATTGTTGATGCAACTTGTAGAAATAGCTGAGAAAAACGGTACTAAAATTGTATTTACCCATTTACATAAGAATCTGGGCTTCGGTAAACAAATGAAAAAGGCTTTCAGACTTATCGAAAGTAAAAAGGAAAGTACTACAAATATATTCCATTCAACTGCCAGAGCATTAGAATTTGCAGAAGACCTTATACTAAAAAACGAATACAAGGATCAGGAATATTTTGATACAGCACCCGTAAGCTTTGAAGACAATAACCTGTGTAAATCATTAGATGATGTGGCAGTATCGACATTGAAAAATATCGCAAAAAAGCGAAAATTCGAAGACAGGGAAGTTGTTTTGGAAGAAGGCGATAAAACTAAATCGCTTCACCTTGTAACAAGTGGATTTGTTGAGCAACGTTTGTATAATGGACCTACATCGTATAAAGTACTGGCAAAATACTCTCCCGGAACATACTACGGTAAAGTATCGTTCTTTAGCAAAGGACCTTTAACTACAAGGTTTGTTGCACTGAGGGATACAACAGTATATGAGATCAAGCGAAAGAATATTAAAGACGAATCAGCCAAAGCCAAGGATGAATTCTTTACAGATGTAACGATGGCAATTGGTAGAAGCTTATCTAAGGAATCTAAAAGATTTATAGAGGAAATTCACAGGTTGGAGGCTCTTTAAAGTCTAAAGCCTGATACGCTTTTTAGCGTGGATTTTAGTGTTTTTTCCCTGATGATGTCTGCCATGGAGTAGGCGGGTTTATTAGGTATTACTACCTTTGTGAAATGAGTTCATCTGTTCTACACATAAAAAACATGGTTTGTAACCGCTGCATAAGGGTGGTTAGAGAAGAGTTTGCAAAACTGGAAATAGAAATCTCAGAAATAGAATTAGGCAAAGTTACTATTCCGTCAGAACTTAGTGACGGGCAACTTGCAGTAGTCAGAGATGTGTTAAAGGAAAATGGTTTTGAGTTAATTGACGACAAGAGAAGCAAGCTTATTGATAGTATAAAGACCCTAATTATTGAAAAAATACATCACGAAAAAGAGATGTCAGCATCTATAAACAGCTCAGAATTTATTTCAGGAGAGATAGGTTATGATTATTCCTACCTGAGTAAGCTTTTTTCATCGGTAGAGGGTATTACGATTGAAAAATTTATTATCAACCAAAAGATCGAAAAGGCTAAAGAACTATTGGTTTATAATGAATTAACCTTAAATGAAATTTCGTATCAGTTAGGATATAGCAGTGTTCAGCATCTTTCGAATCAGTTCAAGAAAATTACCGGACTTACTCCTTCGCATTTTAAAAAGTTGAAAGAAAACAAACGCAAACCTTTGGATAAAGTATAATAGCAGATGCTATAATCCAAAAATGATATAATTCTTTTCCAAAATAGTATAATGCTTCCGGTGTGATTACTTCCGTACTTTGTAATATAAATAAGAAGTAATGGAAGAAAAAGCTTATATAGAAACATTTTTTAGGGATTTTGCAATTATATTGAGTGAAATGTCGCCTTATCTTTTACTGGGTTTTTTCTTTGCGGGACTGTTGTACGCTTTTATGCCCCGTCAGAAGATTGAGCGATATTTTAACGGCAAGCCTCTAAAATCATCTGTTTTAGCCTCTGTATTTGGTATTCCAATGCCACTCTGTTCCTGCGGAGTTATTCCCACCGGCACAGCTTTATATAAAAACGGGGCCTCAAAAGGCGGAGCAGTATCATTTTTAATTTCTACACCTCAAACGGGTGTTGATTCTATTTTGGCAACATTTTCACTGCTTGGTTTACCTTTTGCAATAATACGCCCAATAGCCGCTTTAATTACGGGTGTTACAGGAGGAGTGATTACAAGTCATTTTGCCGAAGAAACCTCAAGAGAAGTGCTAATAGAGGAGGAGGAAGTAGTTGAGAAAAGTTTTTTTCAACGGGTAAAGGATGTTTTCAGGTATGGCTTTGTAGATTTTATCCAGGACATTTCGAAGTGGCTTGTAATAGGTCTGGTCCTGGCAGCAATAATATCGGCTTTAATTCCTGATGATTTTTTTGAGTTGCTGAACCTGCCACCAATAATGCAAATGCTATTGATTCTTGTTGTATCTATTCCATTATACATTTGTGCAACAGGTTCTATTCCGTTGGCGGCGATTTTAATACTAAAAGGAATTAGTCCCGGTGCTGCATTTGTGTTATTAATGGCGGGACCGGCTACCAATGCCGCAACCATAACAATGATTGCCAAAGTTTTGGGTAAGCGCAGCCTGTTTACATATTTAGGTACTATTATACTTGGTGCCTTATCCTTTGGTTTAATAATAGACTATGTGTTACCGGTAGAATGGTTTACCCAAATTATTAATCATAATCTGGCTCACAATCATAGTGAGCATGTTAGCTGGTGGCAAATACTTTCAGGAATCGTATTGATTGCTTTAATAATAAACGGATACATACAAAAAATACGAAGTTCAAAACAAAATACAATTCAAATAAAAGATAGTAATACTATGGGAATTCAAATTATAAAAGTAGATGGAATGACTTGTAACCACTGTAAGGCAAATGTTGAATCAAACCTCGAAAAACTCAGTTTTATTAACAAAGCTGAAGTAAATCTAAGTGATAAAACAGTAACAATTCAGGGTGATGACAGTATTGATGTTGAAAAAGCTAAGGAAACTATAGAAGAACTCGGTTATAAACCTTTGTAATTGATCGGTCAGTAATATAAAAATATAGA
>JBDLJM010000091.1 GCA_039714315.1 Bacteroidota bacterium
ATCTCCTTACGTCGATTTGGACTTTAAACTTTGGACTTTAGACTTTGGACTTTGGACTTTAGACTTTAGACTTTACCTCGCTGGCTCTTTCACTTTCAGCAGTTGCTCAGTGATATAATTCAGCGGTTCATCAGCTAAGCCGAGACATAGTGCTCGGTGAATCTCCTTACGTCGATTTGGACTTTAGACTTTAGACTTTAGACTATAGACTTTAGACTATAGACTTTAGACTTTAGACTTTGCAGTTACACCAAATACATTTCAAATTTCTATATAATAATACCTTTTTCTCTATTAAAAAAAGACTCAGGTGTTCCAAATTAAAAATAAATTAAGGGAGAGAAATATCCCTCCCTTATAATAATTATAACCCAGAAATTTTATTAATATTTATTACCCGGGCGGTCTTTAACAAAGTCAGCAATTAACGGGTTGATTTCATCTGCAAAAAGCCAGTGAATAACATGACCACCTCCCGGAAATGTATATACTGTATTATTAGGGTAAAATAAATTTACTTTATCCATGTTAGGGGTTGGATTAGCATAGAAGCATAATTTTGGATACATCCATCCAACCGGAACATTATTTTCATTTTTAGTGGCTTGATAATTCATATCAGCAAGAATGATACTCGGAAACTCTACAAAATATTGCAATAATTCCAATAGCTCAGGATCGGGTTCTAAGCCACTATAAACACCTCCTAAGTAATTTGCTAAAAATGCTTTAAATCCCTCTGTCCATTGATATTGCCCCATATATTCGCAGAAGTTTTCAAGTTCACTTACACCCGGTTTAAAACCTCCATCGATAGCTACCAGTTTTTGTATCATCCCCGGATAAGTTTTTTCGAATTTACCTAAAACTTTAGGTCCCCAACTAAAGCCAACTGCCGTAAACTTATGAACACCTTCTTTTTTGAGCACAGTATACATAGCATCAGCCATCATTTCCATTGTATAATGCATTCCTTCAGAATCGGGTTCCGGATAATCAACAGGAACGAATTTACAATCCTCTCCATCGGGTTCGTAAGCTGCAGGAACGGGATATGTGCTTGGTATAAATGTATCGCTTAATCCATGCCCCGGAAGATCTATATATATTGATCTGGCTTTATCTTTAAAGTAATCGAATTGTTTTGTAAATACCGTAATTGGGTTTGTCCAACCGGGTATCCAAACCATATCTATAGGACCTTTTCCTATTATGCGATAGTGGATTTTCAAATCAACATTTAAATAAGCAAAATCTTTTGCCTTCATGGTAACGAATCGTTCCTGATCAAGCCCCGGAGGTTGATTTTTGAAGTCTTTTGCTTTTTTTTGAACTTCATTGTTGTCTATTAGGTTATCTGCTTTTTCGCAGGCAATAAATAAGCTAATGCTCAGAACAACAAGAAATAATTTAGATATATATTTCATGAGTGTAAGGTTTATGTTAATTACTGCCCTTCATGAAAAGGGAGGCAGCTATAATATCCCCTAAAATCTTCTTCCTGATTTTGCTGAGAATAGTGATTAATGATTTGAGCCTGAAGTTAATTAATAACAATAGTAGTACTTTTACTCTACCTCTCAAAATGTTTGCTCAGGGTCTCAAAATCAGGAGAGTGATTACATTTTTTTAATTTTACTTGGATTTATCCCGAATTCTTTGGTAAATGCCCTGCTAAAATGTGAAAGGTTTTTAAAGCCGCTTAGTGTAGCTGCTTCCGATACGTTGATATCGGCAGTTGTCAATAATTCTTTAGCCTTATGAAGCCTGATCAATTGAAGGTATTCGAATAATGTTTTGTTGGTGAGCGATTTAAATTTGCGATACAGTTGCGACCTGCTCATTGCTACTTCGTAACACAAGTCATTGATATTGAAATTATCATCCTCCAGATTATCACGCATAAATTCACTAACTTTTTGGATGAAAATATCTTCTGTATTATTGTCTGCATCTTTAGATACTGGATTATAACCTATTATAGAATAGCGTTTCTGTAATTTTTTCCTCAACTCTACAAGTGTATTAAGCTGCGCCATTAACTCTTCCTTGTTAAAAGGTTTTGAAATATATGCATCTGCTCCCCTTTTCAATCCATTAATTCTCGAGGCAATATCGGCTTTTGCGGTTAAAACTATTACCGGAATATGACTGGTACGAACATCGTTTTTTACTTTATCGAGCATTTCTATACCGTCCATTTCGGGCATCATAATATCACTCAGAATTATATCAGGACTCAAATCCAACGCTTTTTTCCACCCTTCCTTTCCGTTTAAGGCATACTGCACGCAATAATCCTTTTCGAGCAATGCAGATAAATACTCTACAATATCGTGCCTGTCCTCTACTATAAGAAGCTCTGGTTTGTTTTGTCTGCATTTCTTCTCTACTAGCGGGCCCTCTTCTTCATAGTAAGCTTCCGGTGCAGATATTACTCCGGTAATTTCGGCCAAATCTTTGTTTTCTACCAAAGACGCATTATTGGTAACAGGAAGCGAAACTCTAAATTCCGTACCTTTGCCGTAAACACTTTCGGCTCTGATTGTGCCTCCCAATAACTTTATCAGTTCCAGTGTTAGGGCCAGACCAAGTCCGGAACCGGGTTCATTTTGTATATTCTTTCTGTCCTTATCTCCTCTGTAAAAGCGATCAAAAATATTAAGCAGCTCCTCCTCCTTAATTCCAATGCCGTTATCCCTGACTTTTATTTCTAGTCTGTATCCATTACTTTTATTTATCGAAGTTGTTATTTCAACCTTTCCTCCCGATTTATTGTATTTTACCGCATTCGAAATCAGATTTGAAATAATCTGTGTTAATTTAGCAGGGTCGTAATCCATCAGCACAGGCTCATTCTCAGGAAAATATTGAAGTGTTACTTTTTTACTGTCGGCCAAAGACCGGAATAAATCAACCAGATAAGTAATATATAATATTATGTTTCCCTGAATCATTGATACTGTCATAGCCCCAGCCTCCAGCTTTGAAAGATCGAGCATTTGATTCACATAATTTAACAAAATAACACTGTTATTTTCGATCTTTCGTGTTCCCCTGTGAAGCCACTTATCGGGATTTGTTCTGATAAGGTCAGTCATACCCTGAATCACGGTTAAAGGTGTTCTAAATTCATGAGTGATATTTGTGTATAGCTTTGTTCTGATTTCATTTAACTCTTTTAAAAGCTTTATCTCCTTCTTTTCTATCTCGATTCGTTGAGAAATAAAATTTAGAACAAATAAAAAAGCGAAAGCTGATATCCAAAGCAGGTTTACTACAAATAAGAAAATATTTGCAGAACTAGTCATTTCGGGAGCTACAGTTAAATAAGGATGTAGTATTCCTGCCAAAACCAGTGTTATAACGTAGATAATAAACAATAAAACAGAATACTTAATTATCTTAAAATCCAGAGAAAACAGCACTACGAAGAAACCTACAAAAATCAAGCCCCCGGAATGGGGTATTCCTCCAAGTTTTAGTATGAATAAAAATGTGCCAACGGTAATAAGTACTTGATTAATAACCTGTATTTTTTTTAGATTTTCACGTACAAAAAACGCCGCAATAAGGTATTCAAGAAAGATTACTGAAAGAAAAAGACCATAACTGAGAAGTATTTTGAACTCCGGGTAAATAAGCCAAAAAACAAATGTTAGAACTACAATGACAATAAAGAATGCCAAAGAGGCAATCCAGTAATTTTTCCTCAGGATCAGGTTATTTTTTCCTATACCGGGATAAGAAATGATCTTTTCAATCCTTTTGTCTATTTTTTTAAGGTCAAAGAGTTTCACCATATTAAATTTTAACACGGTGGAAAGGATGATCTAAAATTACGAAAAATAATGATGATTTAAGATTAAAAAAAATAACCTTTTACAATTAAGCTTTTTAGCTCTCTGGGTTACTTAACTTAGTAGAAATATTAGGGTTATTGTTAAACAAAACGCTTAACTTAAACGATATCGCTCCAACGGAAATATAACCCTTATTCATCAAAATACTCTTTAGTAAAACCACCGTTAATTTCACCTCACAAACAGGTAAAACCTTTGCTTTCGGTCATGGAATTTCGTACCTTTGCGGATTGCAAACTACTGTCTTTGAAGTGATTATATGTTTAATCTAAATTCAAAGCTATGAAGAAATTATTGATTCCAATTATTGCGGTATTGTTTCTTTTATTTTCGTCGTGCGATGAGATTGATGAATTAACTGAAATTGAAGTTGATGTTGATTTAGAAACTTCTGAAATGATAATTTCACCTCCTGTGGCTAAAAAAAGTACTAATGATGAGGTTGGTTATGATTATTATGTTACAGATTATATCATCGTGGATGATATTGAGGAGCTAGAAGGTTATTCTGAACAAATTGAAAGTATAGTTATTGATAATGTGGAAGTTAAGATAATAAGTGTGTCGGAAGATAATACATTTACAAGGGCAGGTACTTATATAAGAATTGGAACATCTGGATTAATAGCTAAGGATGTTTTAGATGAAGATGTTGAATTAACAGTAGATTATACCTTTCAACTCTCTGATGAATTTAAAACTAAACTAGAAGAAAATATTAACACTGTAGACCTATTTTATGATCTTAATTTTGAATTAGGTGGTACTTTGAGCAATGATGCTACAGTAACATGTATTATTATTATAAAATCAAAATTCAACATTGATTTAAATTAAAGAAACTGTATTAAATTATACAACAAAAGAACGGATAAGTATAGCACTAATCCGTTCTTTTATATATTTAATCAATTCTTAATGAAATGTAACTACTCCGGTAGCAATATCGTACATAGCTGCAACTATTTTAATTTCGCCCTTCTCTTCTCTTTTCCTCAAAATTTCACTTTCTTTTCTGATAATTTCTATTGAGTTCAGGGTGTTATTATCGATAACGGCATTAACATATTCGAGATTTTTTCCTGTCATATCTTCAAAATCTGCTGTTCTTTCAATTGCAGGTTTAATCTTTGTGAGGGTTTTGGTAAGATTTCCCAATTCTGCACCACTGATAGCCGCATTAACGGCGCCACACCCCGTGTGCCCCATTACAACAAACAATTTTGTGCCGGCAACTTCGGATGCGTACTCCATTCCACCTATAATATCGTTATTGACTACATTTCCCGGAGATCTGAAAGAAAACAATTCTCCGATGGTTTTGTCAAAGATTCTCTCGATCGGTAACCTTGAGTCCATACATGCCAGTACCGCTGCCATTGGGTTCTGCCCCCCCTTTGTAGCTTCTAATACATGATGAGTTTTAATGTTTCGTAATTCATCATTTACAAATCTTTCATTACCTTTTTTCAATAACTCAATGACTTGATCGGGTGTCAATAGTTCCTGTATTTGTTTGCCAATTGTCATAATTTCTGTGATTTAGAGTCGTTAATAATATTTTTAAACAATTCGAACTGATTATCAGGCATTCTATGCGAAATACCTATAACTTCAAGCTCTATATCTTTATATTTTGCTTTCTCTTTAAATTCTTCTATTACCTCAATAATATCGTAATCAATACTTACTGATTTTGTCGCGTCTATAATCAGTTTTGTTCTGGGCTCTATATGATCTAATTTTTTTAAAAGACCACCTTTATTTAAAAAAGACACCTCCTGCGATAATGTTATTTTTACACAATTGTCTTTTGCTTTCACTTCTTCCAAATTGATAGAAGTTCTGTAGTTTGCCATCAATATATTGAAAATTGCAAATACCATTCCTACTGTAATACCTACCAATAAGTCAGTAAATACAATAGCTACAACCGTAACTATAAATGGTATGAACTGATATCTTCCCAAAGCATACATCGATTTAAATAAGCTTGGCCTGGCTAATTTATACCCCACCTGCAATAATATAGCAGCTAAAGCCGCATAGGGAATCATATTCAATATTAACGGCAATAAAATTACACTTATTAAAATTAAAATTCCGTGAAAAATTGTAGACATTTTTGTTTTACCTCCCGTCTGAACATTGGCAGAACTCCTAACAATTACCTGAGTTACAGGGATTCCACCAATTAAACCTGCTACAATATTACCCACACCCTGAGCCTTAAGTTCTCTGTTGGTTGGAGTAACTCTCTTATACGGATCCATTTTATCGGCAGCTTCAACCGATAGTAAAGTTTCCAGACTTGCTACTATTGCCAGGGTAAATGCCACAGTCCAAACTTCAGGTTTTGCAAATGAGGCAAGATCAGGAGTAATAAATAAATCGATATATCCACCGATATTATCTACTATAGGTATACTAACCAGATGTGAAGACCCTATAGCCAAGTCCGGTATGAAATTTACAAAAACAGCATTTAGTACTACACCTAAAACCACCACTACCAATGGTCCTTTAACTATTTTTGTAAAACTGAGTTTTTTTATAAAATCTTTTTCCCAAAGTATAAGAACTCCCAAAGAAAGCACCGTAATTATTACGGCTCCAATATTAATATGCCCAAACATATTAATAAGCTCGGAAAAAGTATTTGAACCATCCATATTGAAAAAGTCCAAATTCCCTTCATAGTCATTGTCATAACCCAGTGCATGGGGAATCTGTTTTAAGAAAATTGAGATACCTATTGCTGTCAGCATACCTTTAATAACTGAAGTTGGGAAGAAATACCCGATAATACCGGCCTTTAAATAGCCTAATATCAACTGTATAACCCCTGCAATTACTACTGCAGCCAGAAATGATTCGAAACCCAGCTGTTGAATTGCAACCAAAACTATAACAGCCAAACCTGCGGCCGGTCCGCTAACTCCAAGTGAAGATCCGCTCAAAGACCCAACTACAACACCACCGATAATTCCGGAAATAATTCCTGAAAACAAAGGTGCCCCGGAAGCAAGTGCGATACCCAAACTCAATGGTAAAGCAACCAGAAAAACTACTAGTCCGGCAGGTAAATCTGATTTAAAATTTTTAAAAACATTAAAATTTTGCATATTACTCTTTACTTAATTTATGTTTCATTATAACCCTTAACTCGTGCTACTAAATTATTAAGGAATGCAAAACTATAAATACTTGTTTAATAATCTAAATAAACATGATAAAACACATAAACGAAAACACAAACAACTGTTTACAAATTTAACTTAATAATATTGTTTGGTGTACTAACTAATTACCCTTTTTTAAATTAGTTTTTCCCTCCATAAATAAGTCTATAATCTCTTGTGAAGCCTTTAAAGGGGATATTTTTGAAGATTTAATTTCCTTTTCCCTAATCTTTAGTTGATTCGAAATATTTTCAGAGCTATAAAACATACGCTTTAATGCTTCATTAATATTATTATACATCCATTCTATTTGTTGATTATTTCTGTTTTTATCAAAATAATCATTCTTAGAAACTAATTCCCTGTACTCTTTTATTTTCTCCCAAACCGAATCAATTCCTGTGGTATTTAGAGCAGATGCCGTACTTACAACCGGAGTCCACCCCGATTCTGCCTGAGGAAAAATGTGTAAAGCATTTTGATATTGTAATTTCGCAATTTCGCTTTTAGCTATATTATCTCCATCTGCTTTATTAATAACAACCATATCTGCCATCTCCATTATTCCTTTTTTTATTCCCTGAATTTCATCACCTGCACCCGCCAACATCAGCAATAAAAAGAAATCGGTCATAGCATGAACCGCAGTTTCCGACTGCCCTACTCCTACTGTTTCCACTAAGATAACATCGTAACCGGCAGCTTCGCAAAGCAAAATGGTTTCAGCGGTTTTATTTGCAACACCTCCCAACGTATCGCCTGATGCAGAAGGTCTGATATAAGCTCTTTCCATCTTAGACAACTCTTCCATCCGGGTTTTATCTCCAAGAATACTTCCCTTCGATCGCTGACTACTTGGATCTATTGACAATACGGCTACTTTATGACCTTTTGAAATCAAATACTTACCAAAACTCTCTATAAATGTACTTTTACCAACCCCCGGAACTCCTGTAATTCCAATTCTAATAGAATTCCCGGCTTTAGGTAGTATGTTTTGTACAATTTCTTTTGCTATTACTTCATCATTCTTCAAGCTACTCTCCACTATTGTAATTGCTCTTGAAAGAAGCACTCTGTCTCCTTTTAAAATTCCCGATATATACTCTTTAACATCTAATCTTTTTTTGGGTTTATATGTTTTCATATTCTGCACTGCTGTAAATTACAATATTATACATTTCAAATATCTGAATAATAAATCATTTTTCAGTGAATTTCTATTAAAGAGTCTTGTCCCCCCTTCTTTCTAATGCAAGTCAACTTTCTGACATATCTCATTTTTCAAAGTAATCAAAATCATGTTACAAAAAGTTTTATCAAATGTAACGATTGTTACATTTGATAAATAAAACCAAGGTAACAAATGTTACATTTCAAATTGTAATTATGAAAATATCTCACATCGAACACATTGGAATTGCGGTAGAGAGCTTAGATGACTCTATCAAGCACTACGAAAATATTCTGGGTTTAAAGTGTTATGCTATAGAAGAAGTGACAGATCAGAATGTGAAAACAGCATTCTTTATGGTCGGCGGCACCAAAATAGAACTGTTAGAAAGCACATCACCTAATGGACCTATAGGTAAATTCATCGAAAAAAAAGGACAGGGAATACACCACTTAGCATTTGCAGTTGATAATACAACTGAGGCTTTAAAAACAATTGAAAAGAAAGGTGTCAAACTCATTGACAAAAAGTCGAGAAAAGGTGCTGAAGGATTAAATATTGGATTTATCCATCCTAAATCAACACATGGAGTTCTTACTGAATTATGCTCTAAATAAGGGCTTATAACTACACTGAACAAAACCAACATTAGCAAATAACACAAAACGTATAATGGCAAATCAAGAGAAAATTAATGAGCTCATAAGTAAAAGAGCTAAAGCTAAAATGGGAGGAGGAGAAAAACGTATAGACTCTCAACACGCTAAAGGAAAATTAACTGCTCGCGAGCGTATACACCTGCTTCTTGATGAAGATAGTTTTGAAGAGTATGATATGTTTGTTACCCACCGAACAAAATCTTTTGGACTGGATAAACAAATTTACCTTTCTGATGGAGTTGTTACGGGGCACGGTACTGTTGATGGGCGAATAGTTTATGTTTTCTCACAGGATTTTACCGTATTTGGCGGATCGTTATCTGAAACTTATGCATTAAAGATTTGTAAAATTATGGATATGGCTATGAAAGTTGGCGCTCCGGTAATTGGACTTAACGATAGTGGAGGTGCCAGAATTCAGGAAGGGGTACGTTCATTGGCCGGATATGCTGAAATTTTTCAGCGAAATATTATGGCATCTGGTGTTATTCCGCAAATATCTGCAATCCTGGGACCTTGCGCCGGGGGAGCAGTATATTCTCCTGCACTAACTGATTTCACTATTATGACAGACAAAACAAGTTACATGTTTGTTACAGGACCAAAAGTTGTACAAACTGTAACCGGTGAAAATGTAACGACCGAACAGCTTGGCGGGGCCAAAATCCATTCTACTAAATCAGGAGTTTCTCATTTCCTTGCAGAAAGCGATGAAGAAAGTATTTTACTTATTAGAAAAATAATGAGCTACCTGCCTTCTAACAACCTTGAAGAACCACCTACTATCGAATGTAGTGACCCAATAGACAGATTAGAAGAATCCCTGAATGACATTATTCCTGAAAACCCTAATCAACCTTATGATATTATAGATATTATTTCCACTATCACCGATAAGGGAGAATTTACAGAAGTACATAGAAACTATGCCCGAAATATAACTGTTGGTTTTGCAAGGTTTAACGGCCGACCAGTTGGGATTGTTGCTAATCAACCTAAATATTACGCAGGCGTTCTGGATATAGAAGCTTCTAGAAAAGCAGCCAGATTTGTTCGTTTCTGTGATGCATTTAACATAGCTCTTTTAACTTTGGTTGATGTACCTGGCTTCTTACCCGGTACAGGACAGGAATACGGAGGAATTATTCTTCACGGAGCAAAACTATTGTTTGCTTATGGTGAAGCTACAGTTCCAAAGGTTACAATAACTATTCGCAAATCATACGGTGGAGCTCATGATGTAATGAGTTGTAAACAATTAAGAGGTGATGTAAATTATGCCTGGCCATCAGCTGAAATTGCTGTGATGGGTGCAAAAGGTGCAGTTGAAGTTCTTGAAGGCAGAAATATAAGCAAAATTGAAAATGCTGAAGAAAAAAGCGAATATATCCAAAAAAAAGAAAGTGAATACACTAAAAAATTCGCAAACCCTTACGAAGCGGCAAAATATGGATTTATTGACGATATAATCGAGCCGAGAAATACCCGGTTCAGAATTATAAGAGCTTTAGAACTTTTGGGAAACAAAAAAGAGATTAATCCACCAAGAAAACACTCTAATATACCACTATAATGTTGTTAACTGTAGATTTACAAATAGATCAAATTAGTGAAGGTTATATTATTTTGATCACTGGATTATTAATTGTATTTGGAGCTTTAATCAGTCTGTTTCTGGTTTTTAGATTTGGAATGCCATATCTGCTATATGCATACATGGTAATCAAGATAATAATAAAAGGAAAAAATAAAAAAACAGAAGAAATGCCTGTTTTTACTGATGAAGAATTTACAGGCGAGATTGTCGCAGCCATTTCAACAGCAATTCACATTTATCTCAATGATCAACACGATCATGAGAATCCGATTTTAACCATAAAACAGGCACGAAAATCATACTCTCCATGGAGCTCAAAAATCTATGGTACTCATAATAGACTATAATCTAATTGTCTAGTATATAAAATAACAAATGAAAAATTTCAATTTCAAAATACACGATAATAATTACAAGGTAAACATATTATCGCATCGGGGCAGTACTATTGAATTAGAGGTTAATGGCACTTCTTATTCTGTAAAGCTAAAAGAAGAAGTTAAAAAGTCAAAAACCCCTACCCTAATACGTTCAGCGTCAAAACGCCCTGCAGAACCTCTAAAAATTAATCCTGGTTCACAAAAAACCAAAATTGTAGCTCCAATACCCGGAGTAGTTATGTCTATTGATGTAAAAGTTGGTGATGAAATTAAAATTGGCGACAGGTTGCTGGTTTTGGAGGCTATGAAAATGGAAAACAATATTACATCTGAAAAAGAAGGTGTTGTTAGCGCTGTTCATGTTAAAGAGGGACAACAGGTATTACAGGATGAAGTAATGATTGAGTTAGAATAAAAAACTATTAACATCATTACTATCAAACTATAGTAAATATGATGGAAAAAGAATATATGACATCCCCATCTCGACTTAGCCGAGACCAAGCGTGATGAATATAAATGGGGATAACACCTGCCTGCATGATGCAGTCAGGCAGGTATGACCAAAATATTGAATTATATACATATGAAGAAAATATTTATAATATTCGGAGTAATGTCTTTTCTGATATTTATAAGGCCTGTATTAGGATTAAATTCAGAAACTGATACTGAAAAAACTGAACTTTCAATTTCCAATTGGGAAAATAATCAATCAAAAGAGGTTCTTGACGGTGCATTCGATGGTATAAAGCAGTTTTATAGCTATACCGGATTTGCCAATGCAACAGGCAGTCATATACTAATGATTATTGTGGGGCTGGTATTCATATATCTCGGTATAAAGTACGATTATGAGCCACTATTGTTAATCCCTATTGGAACAGGGGTTATATTAGGTAATATACCTTTTGTTGCCGGAAATCAAATTGGTATTTATGAAAGTGGATCTGTAATGAACTATTTATACTTTGGAGTAGTAAAAGGAATCTATCCACCACTAATATTTTTGGGAATTGGTGCCATGACAGATTTTTCATCTCTTATAGCTAACCCAAAATTAATGCTTCTTGGAGCTGCAGCCCAAATAGGTGTATTTGGCACTTTTCTTGGAGCAATATATCTTGGTTTTAACCTTCCTGAAGCCGGTGCTATTGGGATAATTGGTGGTGCAGATGGACCAACTGCTATTTTTCTTTCGTCAAAATTAGCTAATGGGGTGAATATTCTACCCGATGGTACAACAGTAAAAAACCTTATTGGCCCAATTGCAATTGCAGCATATTCATATATGGCTCTGGTTCCTGTAATACAACCACCTTTAATGAGGTTATTGATATCCAAAGAGGATAGAAAAATTCGTATGAAACCACTCAGAGCTGTTTCCCGCAAAGAAAAAATGCTATTTCCAATCGTCGGATTGTTATTAACAACTTTTATTTCACCAAGTGCATTACCTCTACTGGGAATGTTGTTCTTTGGAAACTTACTTAAAGAGTCTGGAAGAACCGAAAGACTTGCAGATACAGCCCGAACAAAGTTAATTGATATTGTAACTATTTTACTTGGTGTGACGGTTGGTGCATCAACCCAGGCAGATATTTTCATCAATAAAGATTCAATGTTAATATTCGGATTAGGAGCAATTTCATTTGTAATAGCAACTATGGGCGGCTTATTATTTGCAAAATTCATGAATTTATTTCTCAAAGGAGATAATAAAATTAACCCACTAATTGGAGCTGCAGGAGTTTCAGCAGTACCCGATAGTGCCAGAGTGGTTCATCATGAAGCTTTAAAGTCAGATTCCAACAACTATTTACTTATGCATGCTATGGCTCCAAATGTTTCCGGTGTAATTGGATCGGCTGTAGCAGCAGGTATAATATTGAGTTTTTTAGCATAACTACTATATAAACTTTAATGAGAATAAAATAAACTATACTTCTATGAAA
>JBDLJM010000092.1 GCA_039714315.1 Bacteroidota bacterium
AAATGATATCCACAGGATTGTAAATAATTTATAAAAACTTTGCGTCCTTTGCGAAAAGCTTCGCGCTCTTTGCGTGAAACATATAATTACCCATTCCACTCAAAGTCCGTAAAGAGATTTAAGCTAAGGTCGCTATGATATTATACTGCTTAGAAACTAAGGGCGTAATTAATTATGGAGTTTACAGAATAATTATTTGCATTCAACACAATTAATACCTTACAACTTATAATCGTACTTATGTTCTAATTCATTTTTAATCCCATATTGTAATCTCTATATTTGTAAAACTGAATTAATGTAACGACAATAAAGCATATATAATAATGTCTGGGAAAAATATTAGAACACTGTCATATCGTAAAGGTATGGACGACAATCTTTTCGATAATATTTCGAAGCTATCTGTTGTAGCAGATTCGGAGGAAGGATTGAAAGAACTGGCATCCGATTTTCACATTGGTGAATCGGTAGTATTGGGAACATCTACTTTTTACGATTTTCTAAAGCCGGAAAATATAAATAAGAAAGTACATATTTGTAATGGTACTGCCTGCTTATGTGCCGGCACTCAGAAAAATTTAGCCGATAAATTAGGAGTTCATTTCAAAGAGGACGAAATAGGCCATGCAGCTTGTTTGGGACATTGCCACAGTAATTCGGCTTTTATGTACGACGATAAAACATATTCGGCCAATTCTGAAGAGGAGATAAAAGAGATAATAGACACAAAAAAATCGAAAGAAAATAAATATTCAACCGGTCATAATTCTACTCCTGTTTTAAGTTCTGAAATTGGAAATGTAGGCGATTACTACGAGCCTATAACTAAGTGGATTGGAAAAAAAGATGAAGTAATTAAACAGTTGCAAACGTCCAATTTAAGGGGTAGAGGTGGAGCCGGATTCCCTTTCTTTTTTAAACTGGATTCAGCATCAAAAACCGAAGAAGGTCAAAAATACATAGTTTGTAATGCCGATGAAGGTGACCCGGGGGCTTATTCCGACATGTATTTATTGGAGCAACACCCTCACAAGGTACTTTATGGTATGATGTTATCGGGAATAACAATTGGAGCAGATACCGGAGTACTTTATATAAGAGGAGAGTACCCAAATTCAATAAGAAGAGTTGAAGAAGCGATAGATGAATTGACTATAAGAAATCTGCTGGGAGAAAATATTCTGGGAATAGAAGGATTTAATTTCAATTTCAAAATTATTCGCGGTCAGGGAGCATATGTTTGTGGTGAGGAAACAGCACTTTTAAACTCGATAGAAGGTTTGAGGCCGGAGGTTAGAGTACGTCCCCCATATCCAACAGTAGAAGGCCTTTATGGCAAGCCAACTGTTTTGTCGAATGTAGAAACATTTGCAAATATAGGATGGATACTTGATAATGGTGGCGAAGCTTATGCGGCTTTGGGAACGGAAAAATCCAAAGGGACCAAACTTGTTTCTTTGGATGGATTTTTTAATAATCCCGGTGTATTTGAGATAGAAATGGGTACACCTTTAAAAACTATTTTCGAAGAGTTTGGAAAAGGATTTAAAGCTGATATTAAAGCTATACAAATAGGCGGTCCCTTGGGCGGAATTGTTCCTGTTGAAAAAATTGAAGACCTCACTCTGGATTTTGAGTCGCTTGACGAAAACGGATTCTTGTTGGGGCATGCAAGTTTTGTTTCCATTCCAAAGGATTTTCCGATGATTAAATTTATCGATCATCTAATGAAGTTTACTGCAGATGAATCATGTGGAAAATGTTATCCGTGTAGAATTGGATCGAAAAGAGGTCACGAAATGCTAATAAAAGCACAAAACGAAGATTATAAGATAAACAAAGAACTTTTCAATGATCTTTTGGAAACTTTAGAGATTGGATCGCTGTGTGCATTAGGAGGAGGAGTACCATTGCCAATTAAAAATGCAATGATGTATTTCGAAGATGAATTGAATGATTATTTTATCTAGCTGTAAAGAAAATTCATGAATTTTCTTTACATACAAATCAATGAACTTTGCTAAAATTATGAAAGCATATATAAACAACGAAGCCCACGAAATTAAGAAAGGCGAAACAATATTGGAATTTGTCAGAAGGATCAATGGTCGTGATTCAATTCCAACGATGTGTCAGGCAGATAATTTAGAAAATTTTGGATCCTGCCGTGTGTGTTCGGTTGACTTGGCATTACAAAAAAACGGACCTGCAAAAGCAGTTGCTTCTTGTCATACTCCGGTAGCCGATGGTCAGTATATTTACCCCGATTCGGAGAGAATATTAAAATTGAGGAAAAATATTACCGAATTGGTACTAACAGACTATCCGGCTGACAAAATAAAGGCTCCCGAAGGAAAAAAAGCTACGGAGTTCCAGAAAACAATCGAACAAATAGGTGTTTTTGAAGTGAGATATCCCGAGGGAGAAAATCATTTTTACCTGGAACCGGATACTGCCCATCCATATATAAAATCAGATCTTTCGCAATGTATTAACTGTTATCGTTGTGTGCGTGCCTGTGAAGAAATTCAGGGGGAAATGATACTTGGAATGTCGGGGCGAGGTTTTGCAAACAGTATAATTAAAGGTTTTGACACAACTTTCGATTTATCAGCATGTGTTTCATGTGGAGCCTGCGTTCAAACCTGTCCAACTGAAGCACTCACTGATAAGTACGAAACCAAAACAATTGCAGCCGATAAAGTTGTAAGGACAACCTGTACTTATTGTGGTGTTGGATGTCAGCTTGATGTATCGGTAGTAGACGGAAGTATTAAAGGTGTTCAGGCACCAGTTGATGCAGAGGTTAATTTTGGTCATACATGTGTAAAAGGACGTTTTGCTTTTGAGTTTTACAATCATCCCGACCGAATCAAAGAACCTATGATTCGCAAAAACGGTAAATTGGAGGAAGTAAGCTGGGATGAAGCATACGATTATATTGCAGATAAATTAGTCTCGGTAAAATCAGAGTATGGAGCCAATGCTATAGGAGGTATTTCTTCTTCAAGGGCAACAAATGAGGAAAACTACCTTATGCAGAAGTTTATAAGGGTGGTTATTGGTACAAACAATATTGACGGTTGTGCAAGGGTTTGTCATGCCCCAACCGCTCATGGAATGCAACAGGCTTTTGGTACAGGAGCGGCAACCAATTCTATTGAAGACATCACTAAAACGGATGCATTCCTGGTAGTCGGAGCCAATCCAACACACGCTCATCCTGTTACAGGGGCTAAGCTAAGACAGGAGTTTATGAAGGGTAAAACATCAATCGTTATAGATCCTGTGAAAACTGAATTGGCAAAGATTGCAACTCATCACCTTCAGTTAAGGCCGGGTACAAATGTTGCTACATTGAATATGTTTGCCTACTATCTTATAAAAGAGGGCTTTGTTGATTATGACAGTGTAGAGGCCAGAACCGAAGATTTCGAAGAGTTTAAAAATAATATACTCTCAATCGATATATCTAAGCTTGAAGAACTTACCGGATTGTGTTCATATCAGGTGAAAAATGCTGCCATAGACTATGGAAAAGCCGAAAGAGCAATGGAATTCCATGGATTGGGAGTTACCGAACATTATCAGGGCAGTAAAACAGTAATGCTACTGGCAAACATTGCAATGATGACCGGCAATATTGGTAAAAGAGGTGTTGGGTTAAATCCATTACGTGGACAAAACAACGTTCAGGGAGCAGCCGATATGGGCGTACAGCCACATCAGGGAGCAGGATATCTTGATATAAACGATATAGAAATTCAAAAATACTATGCCGAAAAATACGGTGTAGAAAAAATGCCAGAAAAGGAAGGTTTAAAGATTCCGGAGATGCTTAATGAAGCAATAGACGGTAAATTTAAAGCCCTTTGGATAATGGGAGAGGATACCCTGATGACAGATCCTAACACTAAGCATATAGAAAAGGCTTTTGCCAACCTCGATTTACTTATTGTACAGGAATTATTTATGTCGGTTACTGCCGAGGCTGCAGATGTTGTTTTACCGGCTTCGTCTTACTTTGAGAAGAACGGAACCTTTACCAACGGAGAAAGAAGGGTTCAGCGAGTTAACAAAGTTGTAGACCCGATTGGAAATACAAAATCAGATGGTCAGATAATGGTCGATATAATGAATAAAATGGGATACCCTCAAAAAGGTTATGACGCCGAAATTTTGCTTGAGGAAATTTCTGATGTCGTACCATTCTTTAAAGGAATTACCTGGGACAGATTAGGAATAAACGGGCTTCAATGGCCTGTATCTGAGGATGGAACAGGTACAAAGATTCTTCATGAGGAAACTTATAAACGAGGTAAAGGACGATTCCATTATTTCGACTTTCAGGAAAGTCCCGAATTGTTGGAGCACTCGCAAAAATATCCGTTTATTTTAACTACCGGCAGGATGTTGGAGCATTACAATTCTGGAACAATGACACGTAGAACCGATAATCAAAAAATTGCTCCTACCGATTATCTGCAAATAAACCCGGAGGATGCAAAGCTTAAGGGAATTGCAGATAAGGAAAAAATTAGGATTTTTTCTGATAGAGGCGGAGTTGAAATTATTGCAAAAATATCGGAAGATGTCGATAAAGGAGTTGTGAGAACCACATTTCATCAACCCGAAGTTTTCATTAATATGATAACCGGAAATGTTGGAGATATGGAAACACTTACACCTGAGTACAAGGTTGTAGCGGTTGATTTTGAAAAATTGAATTAAACTGAGAAAAAATTGTTTACTATAAAGTCCGGTGTTTTATTAATGTCGGACTTTTTATTAAAAACATAGCTTAAGTAGGGTATATTCAGTTGCTAACTAATTAAGTAGCCGTATATTAATATATTAACAATATTTAGAATACTATTTATGTAGGATTTTCTTTGTTAAAAAATAATTTATTATCTTTATTTGTGTAAACAAATTATCTTAATCAAATCTTACTAACTATGAGAAATTTACTGCTTGTAATAGTCTTTATCTTTATTGGATCGGGGCTATCAGCACAGAATAACGAAGCGGATTACCTGGAGCTACAAAAAGAGACTCTAAAGGTTGAAAAGAAAGCTCTTATTGCCGATGCAATGATCCTTACCAACGAAGAGAGTGAAGTGTTTTGGCCGTTATATGACGAATATAATGCTAAGAAATTTGAACTTAAAAAAGAATTTTATTTTTTACTTAAAAGCTACTTCGAATCAACAGAAGAACAGTTAACTGATAAGGAAGCTACAAAAATCTGGAAGAAAAAGATTCAGTTGAATGCTGATTTAAATAAGCTTGAGAAGAAGTACTTCAATAAGATGATAAATAAACTACCTCCTGTAAAGGTTGTTAGATATTTTCAGGCAGAAAATAAAGTAGATGCTTTAATTAGTGCAGAATTAGCATCAGAAATTCCTCTTCTTGGCGATCTTGGACAATAGTATATTTAGTATATAATATATTATACAATACCCCAATTCAATGGTAGTAATTAACTATTAGTGAATTGGGATTTTTTTTTGGAGTAATTATTTAAGAGTATAAGCCATAAAAACGCCTAAATAATTACCAATTATATATCCAATTATTCCAATGGTTATACCGGGGAAAACAATGTTTTTATTGTTTAATGCTCCTGCCACAACCGGTACAAATGGAGGGGACATACTTAATGCAGTAGCAGTGATAATTGTGATGTCAGAATCTATACCAAATATTTTTGCAAGGATAATTTGTAGAGCAAAAGTTGTAAACATTGCCCAAGTAACATAGTAGAGTAAATTTAAAGTTTCAAACCCGATTGATTCAAGGTTTACCATTGATGCAACTACGATGCTAAACACCAAAATTAAATACATGCCAATGGAGAAACTTTGTTTTATATTATTAACAGGTTTGTAGAAAGACAGCATTATACTAAAGGTTGTAATACTTAAAATTGCAACGGTTGTACCGTACTCTTCCGGAAAGAGCTGGCTTAATCCGCCTCCGAAACCGAATATCACTATTGAAGCACTAATTGCCAGGATAGATTTTTTTCTTTTTCCTGAAGAAAAATTTGCAATAATATCTATTTGCTCAAGATAGTTTCCTGAGTAGCTATCATAGCCTGTTGCAGTTGAATGTTTGGGAAGGAATTTGTTCAACAGTTTTTGAGCTATTGTTAAAAAGAATAATAAATAAAATACTCCTATAAGTAGGTCAGTTGAATGTACTAAGATATAAGTAGAAGAATCTATATTCAGGGCTGCTTTTATTGAAGCTAAATTAGGTGTACCACCGGTATAAACTCCTGTTAGCAGACCTGCAACTTCATTACCTTTTGGAGAATTATGCATAAACAGGTAATAACCGGAAACTATGCTTATGATAATCGATATCAATCCTATTAATAATGATTTAATAAAGTTTTCGGCTAAATTTTTAACAGCTTTAATATCTGTAGAGAACAGTAATAAAGGAATAGAGATAGGAATAATAATCGTATTTAAGAGATTTTGAAGTTCTAATACATTATCAGGAAGTATCCCTGATAATGCCAGAAGGATGCCAAAAATGTAACTTAAAACTACTACCCCAATCTTATTTAGAATTTCAATTTTCTTTGAAAGCCAGATCAGTAATGCCGGAGTAACAAAGTATATTGTTATTATAATAAATTCATTCATAATTGTGATTATATTGCAATTAAATATGTCATTTGTAAAAATATATAAATGATTCACTTATCAAATTGAAAATAAGAAATGATTACTGAAAGTTATAAACTTATAGAAGTAACAGATAAACAAACCGAAAAGCTGTTTCTATACGGGGTCTATCATATTTACGACAATGATGATAATTGGGTGCCTACCCTGGATATAGATATAAAGAATCATTTTAATATTAAGAAAAACCCGCTTTTAATAGATGGAAAGGCAAAGCGTTGGATAATTGTTGATAGTAGTTCTAAGGTATTGGGTAGAATTGCAGCATTCTTTCACCCCGATAAGGCTGATGTTTACGGTATGGTAACCGGAGGGGTTGGGTTTTATGAAAGCATTGACAATTTGGAAGTTTCATATCTTTTGTTTAATACTGCGATTAACTGGCTAAAAGAGTTTGGAATTGAGGCAGTAGACGGCCCCATTAATTTAGGTGAAAATTTTAATAATTGGGGCTTATTATATGATGGTTATGTACAGCCAATGTACGGAATGCAATATCATCCTAAATATTATAAGAAGCAATTTGAAGAGTTTGGTTTCAAAATTTTTTATAAACAATATTCTTTCCGTATGAATACCAATAATGTCCCTGATAGAATGTTCAGAATAGGGAAGTGGGTTGATGAAAAGAAGAGGTTTAGAGCACGACATTTCAAATTTTCCGAAAAAGTGGATTTCAGTAATGATCTGGCAGATGCTTTTAATGTTATCTGGTCATCATTTAAGAAAGATTTCACATCTATTACAGGAGATGATATCTTAAAAATGCTGGAGGAGGCAAAGTTCATTTTAGACCCAAAGTTAGTTTGGATAGTTTACGATGGAAGTAAGCCTATTTCTCTAGCAATAATAATCCCTGATGTAAACCAGCTTATTAAAAGGATTGATGGAAAGTTAAGCTTCAGTAATATTATTAAGCTTTTGTATTATAAAAGAAAGAACCCTATTAACAGAGTCAGGTCGTTGGTTATAGGAGTAGCTCCGGAATATCAGAAGCACGGGATAGAAGCACTTATATTTTATAAAATAAATAAAGTATTCAATAAATCGCAGTATAAGGAAATTGAGTTCTCCTGGATAGGCGATTACAATACAAAAATGCTGAGAACAATAGGTGATATAGGGCCTAAAAAGGTATCAACGCATGTTACATATCGCTATTTACTCGACAGGAAAAAGGAGTTTGTCAGGTACCCGATTGACAATTAATAATATTTGTGTGAGTTCGACGGGAAGTTTATGCACCTACAGTGAGGTTAATAATACTGCCTTAGCGGGATTTTTGTTTTGATTACGTTTTGCGTAATGTTTAAAAAAATAACTAAACATCTTACATTTTGTGAAAGACTAAAAATTGGTATAATTATAAAAATAAAAAAGACCATCGTTACGATGGTCTTTTTTATATCTAAAAAATAAATTTCTTTATTTATTGGCCGATTTAATATAATCCTCAAGAGCCATTGTCATTGAAGGAGTATTAGGGGTAGGGGCCTTAATTTCAACTTTTAACCCTAATTCTGAAGCTGCTTTTAATGTTGTAGACCCAAAAGTGGCAATTCTGGTATTATTCTGCTTAAACTCAGGGAAGTTTGCAAATAAAGACTGAATCCCTGACGGGCTAAAGAATACCAGGATGTCGTAGGTCACCTCATCCAGGTCAGATAAATCACTGTGTACAGTTTTAAATAAAATCCCTCTTGTCCATTTTATTTTTGCTTCGTCAAGCTGCGTTGGAATATCCGGTTTTAAAACATCGGAAGAAGGTAATAAAAATGTTTCATCCTTATGCTTCTTCATTAGTTTCATAAGATCGCTAAACAATCTTTTACCAACATAAACTTTACGTTTTCTATAAACGATATATTTTTGAAGGTAGAAAGCAACTGCTTCCGACTGACAGAAATATTTTAATGAATCCGGCACCTGATATCTCATTTCTTCAGCTATTCTGAAAAAATGGTCTACAGCATTTCTACTGGTAAGAATTACAGCTGAAAATTCACCAAGATCAATTCTTTGTTTTCTTACTTCTGCAGCCTCTAGACCTTCCACATGTATGAATGGTCTGAAATCAACCTTTATTCTCTGATTATCGGCAAGGTCAAAATAGGGAGACGACTCTGTCTTAGGTTCCGGTTGAGAAACCAAAATAGTTTTTACTTTCATCAGCTTACATCATAATTTTAATGTTCTGATGGCGTTTTAGGTATAGTATATTCATGGTTAATTTGAAAATATTATAAATTAGTGGACTAAGTCACTAATAAAACACCACGTTTTAAAATTTAATTTCTCTACTTGTATTCAAGTATTTAAAAATCAACATTTAACATTAAAATTGCGAATTTCACATATATTAATGAAGGTGCGATTTCCAGTGCGCAAAGATATAAAATAATATGATAAATCGAATAGTTATTTTTTTCAACTATTTGATAACTAGAAAAAAGGTAACCAAAAACATAAAATGTAGCAAACACTGATATTAAGACTAGCAGTGTAATATTTGGAGGAAGACTTGAGAATTGATGTAATGCTATGAGAATCAACATGATAATAGATGTTAGATTCCTAAAGCTGATTTTGTAAAACAAAAATTCACGTGAATTTTTAATGTTAAATAGAATGGAATTAAATAAAAGAGATATTATTCCTTTTAATAAATAGTACAGTAAAAAAAGAATAATTATAGTTAAAAACGCTTTAAAATCATATTCAGGAAATAGCCCGGGAAAATAGTGTTTTGCGAAATAAAAGAATATCAACCCAAATGAAAATAAATTGATCGGCAGAAAAATTATATTGAATGTATTTACGATTAAAGGAGAGTATTTTTTATAATTAGAAAAATACTGATTGTTAAAAAAACCAAGAATCAAAGCTCTAAACCGCTTTTCATACATGAAGTTGTTTAAAGCCAGAAGTGCAAAAATTGAAATTATAACGATACTTATCCAATCGTATCTTAACATTTTAAATATTAAAATGGAATTAAACATATACAGCCCTAAGCAATAGCTTTTTTAATTATAGAATTTGAATTTTTCAATTTTCCATCTGGTGAAAAATTGATCTTGCAAATATATAAGTTAGATATAGTAATATCAGCCATATTGCATTTAATTTCTAAATTATTGAATTTACCACTCTAATTTTTATATATATTCGCATCATGATACTTGTTACAGGAGCTACAGGTTTGCTTGGTGCGCATTTGCTTTACCATTTATTGCAAACAGAGGATAAGGTAAAGGCCTTGTATCGCGGTAAAAGTAAGTTGCAAACTGTAAAAAACGTTTTTTCTTATTATTGCGATAAACCACAACAGTTATTTGATAAGGTTGAATGGGTTGAAGCCGAAATTTTAGATGTCCCTTCACTGGAGGAGGCATTTGTCGGTGTGACTAAAGTTTACCATGTTGCAGCTGTAATAGCCTTTGATACCGAATCGGAGAAATTAATGAATAAGGTAAATATAGAAGGTACTGCCAATGTTGTTAACATGTGTCTTAATAATTCTATCGAAAAACTTTGTCATGTTAGTTCTGTTGCAACTTTGGGAAAAACCTTAAATGGGGCCGAAATTACCGAAGATAATCAATGGAATCCTGATGCTGATAACAGTGGCTACGCTATTTCGAAAAATGGAGCAGAAATGGAGGTGTGGCGTGGAGTAGAGGAAGGGTTAAATTCGGTAATTGTAAATCCTTCTATTATCCTGGGACCCGGTTTCTGGAATTCAGGCACCGGAAATTTTTTCCCGATGGTAAAAAAAGGAATGAAGTTTTATACCGAAGGGATGAGTGGCTTTGTGGGGGTCAATGATGTAGCAAAAATCATGATAGCCCTGATGAATTCAAAAGTGAAACACCAAAGGTTTATTGTTAGCTCAGGAAATTTAAGATATAAAGATATTTTTACATCTATAGCCGATAACCTTCAGGTTAGTCCTCCAAAGTTTAAAGCAATGAAATGGATGCTTTCAATAGCCTGGCGTGCTGATCTCCTAAAGAGTATTGTTTTTGGAACCGAGCATAAACTAAGTAAGTATTCTGCCAGAAGTTCTGTAAATACCAACCGTTTCAATAATGGTAAAATAAAAGAAGAACTTTCATTCTCATTTCAAAAGATGGAGGATGTTATTAAGGAGGTCTCAACTATTTTCCGAAAAGAACATCAATCCTGAATCAGTTATCGAAATAATTGATGTATAATTTCGATATTATTCAATGGGCTGACAAAACATGATTTTTATCCTTCATTTGTTTTGTTACTAATGATACATTTGTTTGTTAAGTAATTTGATATTAAACTATAGAAACATGAAAAGAGTTATATTATTATTCGTTTTAGCATTAGGTGTTTTGTCATGTAATAATGATAACGATAAGGCAAAAACTGAGGAAAATTCAAATATAGAGAATAAAGAGCAGGCAGTTTTAAGTGTCGATCAGCTTTTGGAACAGAAAGAAACACTGGTTGATAAAGAAGTTGTATTTAAAGGTACTGTTGATCATGTGTGTAAACATTCGGGTAAAAGAGCCTTTGTTTTTGGCAGTAGTGAAGACTTAAGAATAAAGATTGAAGCGGGAGGTGAAATTACCGGATTTGATGCTGAGTTAATCGGCGGGGATATTGAGGTTAAAGGCACATTGAAAGAATTCCGTATTGATGAGGCTTATATTAATCAGCTCGAAGACGATATGAAAGAGGAGCACGATGGTAAAGGTGATGGAGAAGGACATGAAGAGGAGGAAGAGCAGCTTAAAAAAGAGGAACAGGTAAAAAAATTACGTCAGGAACTGGCTTTAACCGATAAAGGTTATAAATCGGTATATCACGTGGACGGTATTTCTTTCAGAAAATTAGACTAATATAATTATTATTGAATCAAAGTCTTTTATATGAATTTAGAGAAGTATAAGAAAAGAAAATGGCGTGTTTGGTTTCGTGTTATTCACCGGGACTTGGGTTTTTTAATTTTTTCTTTAATTGTGATGTATTCAATATCAGGAATTTCCCTCAACCATATTGAGGACTGGAATCCGAGCTATATTATTTCGAAAGATAGAATCGTACTAAGTGAACAGCACTCCAAACTTAGCATGGAAGAGTTGGTAGATGAGATTGCTCCACACCTGGATTATAAAAAACATTTCATCAGAGATGATGGTTCTGTAAGGGTTTTTGTTAAAGGAGGTACTGTTGATATAGTTAATAATACGGCCGTTGTTGAGGTGTTGAGTAAAAGGCCTTTTTTCTATGAGTTTAACTTTCTCCATTATAACAGGGAAAAGTTATGGGTATGGTTTTCCGATGTTTTTGCAGTGATTTTAATTATTGTTTCCATTACCGGACTGTTTTTGGTAAAAGGAAAATATGGAATCACAAAGTATGGATTATATTGGACCGTGTTAGGTTTACTGATACCTGTGGTATTTTTGATGTTGGTTATTTAATTAACAGGAATCTTGCAACCTGAGTTTTCAGTGAAAAACAGACTATTAAATTAAACTCCGAGTATTTCTTTTTTTAGAGCCTCAACATTTTTCTTTGAGTTACCAACAAAAATTTTATCATCAATAATTGCAACCGGCCGATTGAGAAAAGTATAATCACTCAGGATATACGATCTGTAATCATCCTCGCTTAATTTCTTGTCCTTTAAGCCCATCTCCTTGTATTTCCGGGCTCTTTTGCTAAAAAGACTTTCATAAGATCCGGATAGATCCCTCATAACGTCTAGTTGTTCACCGCTTATAGGAAACTCTTTAATTTCCTGCATTTCAAATTCATCAATAGGAGAAATTTCCTTTAGGATTCTCTTATTTGTAGAACATGTTGAGAGGTGATATATTTTTTTCATCTGTTAATAATTTTATGTTTTGGTCACCTGCCTGACTGCGTTTTGCAGGCAGGGATGGTGTTCGCAAAACAAAATTTTAACATTCCCCTGTGGGTCAAAATTGTTAAAATTATGTCATGCTAGTTTCATCTGTTAATAATTTATATGTCTTGTATGCTGATATTGTATTTACAAGTGCAAGTTTCTAAAATATTTTCAACTATTGAAACAATTAAATATTGA
>JBDLJM010000093.1 GCA_039714315.1 Bacteroidota bacterium
AAGCTTTTCGCAGAGGGCGCAAAGTTTATTATAATCCATTTGCTGTCTCATTGCTTCAAACAAAGTAATTGGGTAATTTATATTTACTCAAACAAGGCCCTCAATTCTGTAGCGTGTTTTGGCTTCAATTTCCCGGCAAGAATTAAACTCATTTCCCTACGACGAAGGGCACTTTTGTACCTTTTCATTTCTTCGTCGGTCTCCGGTAATATTTCCGGAACTTTTCTTTTATTCCCTTCTTCATCGAGAGCGGCAAAAATATAGATGGCAGTATTGGCCTTAAATTTGTCTTTCCCGCTTCGGTCTTCAACCCAAACATCTACAAAAACTTCCATTGAAGTATTGAAAGCTCTTGTTACGTTTGCTTCTAAAGTAACAACACTTCCCAACGGAATCGGCACATTAAACGAAACATTGTTTACAGATGCGGTAACTACAATTCCCTCACTATGACGTTTCGAGGCAACAGAAGATGCCAGATCCATCCAGGCCAAAAGCTGTCCGCCAAATAAGTTCCCAAGAGGGTTTGTATCGTTTGGAAGAACTATCTGGGTCATTGTAGTAGTTGATTCGCTTACTCGTTTCTGTTGCATATTTGTTGTTTTTATCAAAGATAACGAAATTATCACTGTTACTATTCCGGTAGGGATAGAAACGGCAGCTTTTTGCAATAAAATGTATTGAGCGTATTGCTATAAGAGCGATTTTATGAGCTCCTTATAGCAATTTACAGCGAAAACTTTTTATTGCAAAAACTATAGTGGATGAGCCCGTAAAACCGGCCAAAAAAAAGACCGCCTTAAAAATAAGACAGCCCTTAATAGTGTAATAATTAATGTTTTCTAGTGAGGAATCTTAGTCCTCAGAACTCCGTACATGAAAGTTCCTATAAGTATCGAAATCATAAATATTATAAAAACCGGATTCCCTGCTCCAATTAATATAAATACCATTCCCGGACAAAGCCCTGAAAGCCCCCAGCCAAGTCCGAAGATTATTCCTCCGATAATATAACGGGGCCATGTTTTTGCTTTATCATTTATTTTTACGGGATTACCGTTGATGTCATTAAGTTTACCACTTTTAAATATCCATGTAACTACAATTCCTATAGCTATAGCTGTACCAATTATACCGTACATGTGAAATGCCTGAAATTTGAACATTTCGAAAATTCTGAACCATGATACTGCTTCGGTCATATACATTGTAACTCCGAATAGTATCCCTACTAATATAAATTTTATATGTTTCATTCTGCGTAAAAATTATAGGTTAGTGATGAAAGGAAGTATATAATTTACCATTATCAAACCTCCGATAAAAAATCCTATCACCGCTACTACCGATGGTAGCTGGAAATTTGAAATACCCGAAATTGCCATGCCCGATGTACAGCCTCCGGCGTATCTTGCACCAAAACCTATCAGCATTCCGCCAATTACTACTATAATAAATCCTTTAAGAGTAAGAACTGACTCCCAAGATTGGTAAAACTCAGGGAGTAAAGGCACTTCACCATAAGTCAGGTTAAAGCCATAACTTTCGTTAAGTGTATTTACGGTTGCCTCCGAAATTTGTGCAAAGTGTGGCTCCGGAGCAATAAACTGCATTGTAAGATAACCTCCTATTGCAGCTCCAAAGACAAACATCAAATTCCAAATCTGCGTTTTCCACGGAAAATCGAAGAAGTCCGAAAATTTACCTCCACCAAAAATAGCTACAAGTACTCGTGTGACTGCCGACGTTCCGAACTCTTTTCCAAACCATAACAGAAAGAAAAGAATTGAAGCTATTATGGTACCGGAAACGTACCAGGGCCAAGTTTGACTAATAAATTCCATCATTTTATTAATATTTGAGTTAAATGAATTAAAGTTTCTATGTAAATATATCAGGCTAAATTATGTATCAAAAATAGTTTATTTCCTGACTTATATCACCTTGATAGATAATTAAAACTCCAACTCCGACATAAACAACATATTGCCAGGTAATTACATTTCACAATATAGTATAAATTTTAGCACTAATATAAATATATTAATATTTACATGTTTATATCATTTCCTATGGCGGGTTTATCATTAACAGGTGCTACTTGTCTAAAACATTTTTCTTCCTGATTTACTCTTAGCATTTTTGCAGCGGAAAGCTAAGGTAGTTGTAGCTAAAGCATTTCGTAGTAAATTTAGGTTAGTTTGACTAAAAGGTTCGCATTTTATGTGAACCTTTTTCTTTTTATATCTGTATTGATTTTACAATTTGTATAACAGGTACTCCTTAAATATCTACAGATAATAATCTGTGCAAAATCTAAGATTCACCACATCAATATTGCATTTTATATTACCTTTGTTTTACACCAAGTTGATTTTAATATGAAAAATTTAATACTCTTATTATTGATCTTAAGTGGAACTTATGGTTTCGCTCAGGATCAAAATCAAATTTCAGTTTCGTTGGGAATTGGACAAAATAGCATGCTACAGGATGAATCATTATCGAACAATACTATACACGGTGAAAAATTCAATTCGATAGAATTGCGCTATGTACATAATTTTATTAAAAAATTCAACCGCAGAAAAGTGTGGGCACTTGAAACAGGAATTATGTATGCCAAGCACGAAGTAGTTATTTCGGAGCCTGCAAATATGGAATTAGAAAATATTAAGATAATAACTGTTCCAACATATATACGTTATACATTTTTAAAATATTACTACGTTAATGGAGGGCTTTTATTCACAATGGAATTGGATTCGAATGAGCATCACAACAGGTCGAAACAAGATGGTATGGGCTTAGGTTTGGGCGTTGGTGCCGAATATCATTTTGGTAAAAACTTTTTAGCTTTCATAAACCCATTTATTAGGCAACACAATCTTATACAGTTTAATGCGCTGGAATATCACGATGCTCTAACTGAATACGGCATTAAATTCGGTCTTGCCTACGAGTTCTAATTCTAAAAATTATATTGATGTCGAAAATTCTAATTGAAAACATTAAAATCTATGCTTATCACGGTTGTCTGGAAGAAGAGAACAAGATTGGCTCCGACTATTTAATCGATATAAAGGTTAATCTCGATTATTCAAAGGCTTCAAAAACAGACGACCTCAACTACACTGTAAACTATGCTGAAATTAACAGAGCTATTCACGAAGAAATGGCTATAAAATCATGTTTACTGGAACATGTTGGACAAAGAATAATAAATAGAATCTTTAAGGATTTCGATAAAATCAAAAAAATAAAATTAAAACTATCGAAGGTAAACCCACCAATGGGGGGTGATGTTGAAAAAGTATCGGTATTAATGAAAGGAAAAAGGCATCCTTAATAAAGTATGCCCTATAAAATATAATTATAAACAGATGCAATTCGAAATAGAAGAAGGAATAGTTTTTGAAGTGGTTAAGCTTGTTGGGGAGAATGATACTGCGGAATTTTACGGTTCGGGAAATCTAAAAGTTTTTGCGACTCCTGCAATGGTTGCTTTAATGGAGCTAACCGCTTTAAAATCGGTTTCGTTTCTCAAGGAAAAATATGGTTACGATACGGTAGGAACCGAAATTAATGTAAAACATATTAAAGCAACTCCGTTAAATGACGAAGTAAAATGTATTTCGAAACTGGTAAAAGTCGATGGGAGAGCTCTGGAATTTGAAATTGAAGCTTTCGACAGCAATGGAAAAATAGGCAGCTCTATTCATAAACGTTTCGTGATAGATCCTGAAAAATTTATGGCGAAGCTGCAGTAAGCAATTTAATGCGAACTTATTTCATAAAATACACAAGCACATTTCTGCTATTACTTGCATCCCTGCAATTATTGGCACAATCGGCCGATGATGCAATTTCGGCCCAACATTTTTTCGAAAATGGCGATTATAACTCTGCCATCCCATTACTCGAGAAACTATATCAGCATAATCCGGGGAATATAATTTACTATAATAATTTACTGACTTCATATGTTAAAATAAAAAGACTGGATTCTGCCGAAAGCTTAATTAACTCGACATATACAAAATATCCATATCGAACATCGTGCTTGGTTGATCAGGGATATATAGAAAAGAAAAAAGGCAATCGGAAAAAATCGGAAGAGTATTATAATGAAGCAATTAACAAAGTAACGGAGAGGCCTAATTCAGCACATAGTATAAGCAATCAGTTTCAAAAGTATCTGGAAACCGAATGGGCTTTGAAGGCGTATATCACTGCAGAAAATTATAATTCAACCTTGAACTTTGCTATTCAAAAAGCTAATTTATACGGCGAACTCGGCAATGTTGACTCAATGCTTTCTAATTATTTTGTACTGATCGAGAAACAACCCGAACGCAAAAATGCTGTAAAACGCTATCTCCAGAACTTCATCAAACAAAACCCTTCACCCGAAATTAATGAGAAGGTTAAGAATACAATATTACTTAAGATCCAGGAAACTAATGAGCCAGCTTTTTCGGAGCTGCTGCTATGGTATTTTACCGAGAAAAAGAAATACGACTCAGCATTTGTACAGGCAAAATCGTTATATAAAAGAAACTACAGCGATTTAAAAATTATTCAGTTTTTGGGAGAAGATGCATTAAAAGTCGGACAAAAAGGTACAGCAGAAAAATGTTTCAAATACGTAAGAACAGAAGATCAATCGGGTGAAAATTACTTTAAAGCAACAAAGTCTCTCCTCGAAATGCAGGAAGATAAGGCTAAGAACAAAATGAGCCATGACGAAATTATCACAGAATATCAGGAGGCTATAAAAAAAGAGCCCCTTAATTTCGAGCATTTTTCGCTAATACTAAGCTATGCCGAATTCATTGCCTTCGTTACAAATAATTCGGATAAAGCTCTTGAAATTCTTGAAAAGGAAACAACTCCTTATAAACAATACGATAATATTATTGCCTCAAAATACATACTCGAAGGAGATATTTACATGATAAAACAGGAATTTACAAAATCTTTCCTGGCATATCAGAAGGCAGAAACATGGACTAAAGACCAGTATGTTGCAGATGAGGCAAAATTTAAAGGGGTTAAAGTTGCCTTTTACAAAGGCGATTTTAAATGGGCTTTGGGTCAGGCAAAGGTTTTAAAAAAATCGGTTTCAAAATGGTATGCCAACGATTCGGCAGAGCTTCTGATCACTCTTCAAAACTCATATAGTTCTGATAGCAGCGATGTCCCCCTAAAGCTTTACGCCAAGGCCGACCTGTTGAAAATGCAGGGTCAAAACGACTCTTCATATGCCTATTACAACCAAATTATTCAAAGCTTCCCCAACCACTATCTGGTGCCAACGTCTCTATATGCCCAATCAGATATTCTGGAAAAAAGCATGGCTTACAACAGAAGTATTGAAACTCTGAAAACACTTTACAGTAAATTTCCCGACAATAATCTCGCCCCTTTTGCACTTTTGCGTTTAAGCGAAGTATATTTGCATAAGTTAAAAAACGAGGAGGAAGCAAAAGAGTGGCTCAGGGAACTGCTTTTAAAGTTTCCGGATAGCACACTTGCTGAGAATGCGAGAGAGCTATACGATGAGATTGAAAATTAAACTGATAAATTCGCTGTCTGATTCTAAAATCAAAAATCGGTGTTCCCTGCCCGACGGCCGGCAATAATTTATTATTGAATTTCGAACAAGGATTAACGAAATCGAAGATTCAACGAAGTTAATAATGATTTTTGGCCTAATAATAACAGGGAAGAAATCAGGGAGGTATATTAATAATCTTTTTGATGTAAAATTATTAAATGATGAAAAAAGTACTATACAATATCACATACAATGTGGACGAGAGTGTACTTGAGGAATGGCTGGTGTGGATGCAGAACGAATTTATTCCGAAAATTGTGTCTACCGAATACTTCGAAGAAGCAAAAATGGTAAGGGTTTTGGTTGAAGAGGAAATGGGAGGTGTTTCATTTGCCGTTATGTACCGATCGCCAAGTCTTGAAACACTGGAAGACTTCGTTGTAAACCACAGTCAAAAATTCAATAAAGAATTAAGCGATAAATTTGGTCAGAAAGTCTTAACTTTTATGACATTATTAGAAGAGGAATTCACAATTTAGAAATGTTTGGTGTTTGAAAGTTTGATGTTGGAAGTTAAAAACATCAAACCACGAACCTCAAACCTCAAACAATATAATATGAGCGTTAGAGCAAAAAAACATTTAGGACAGCATTTCCTGAAAGACGAAAATATTGCAAGAAAGACAGCCGAAAGTATTACTCTTGAAGGCTACGATAATGTATTGGAAATTGGTCCGGGAATGGGGGTGCTTACAAAGTACCTGATCGAGAAACCTATAAATTTAAAGGTTGTAGAACTCGACAGGGAATCTGTTGAATATCTTCAGGCTCATTACTTAAAGTTGAGTCAGAATATTATTTCGGCTGATTTTCTTAAAGAAGACCTAAAGAAATATTTCGGTGATGAGAAGTTCGCCATTATCGGGAATTTCCCTTACAACATCTCGAGTCAGATATTATTCAAGGCTTTAGAATACAGAGATCAGGTGCCCGAAATAGCGGGGATGTTCCAGAAGGAATTAGCCGAAAGGATTGCTTCGCCACACGGCAATAAAACTTATGGAGTAATTTCCGTACTTTTACAGGCGTTTTACGATATTGAATACTTATTTACGGTTCACGAAAATGTATTCAATCCGCCTCCAAAAGTAAAATCGGCGGTTATAAGATTACGAAGAAACAAAAAGGAAAGTTTGGGTTGCGATGAAAAACTTTTTATAAAAGTTGTAAAACAATCATTCAGTACCCGAAGAAAAACTCTTCGTAATTGTTTGAAATCGATGCAACCAAATCAAACTGTACTGGACTCTGATTTTATGCCAAAAAGAGCCGAACAACTAAGTGTTGAGGATTTTATTGAACTAACAAAAATGATGGAATAGAATGCACGTAGAGATTACATCAGCTCTCATTGAAGAACTAGTTGATTTTATTGAGCAAAAGAATAATCCAAAAATTCTTGAGAAGTTAGAACACTTCCACCCGGCCGATATTGCCGAAATTATGGATGATCTTTCGTTCGATCAGGCTATTTATGTATTTGAATTAGTTGATGAAGATCTTGTTTCGGATATTCTGGTCGAACTGGAGGAAGACGTTAGGGAGAGAATTCTTAAAAAACTGTCATCAAAAGATATTGCATCATCTATAGACGAACTTGAAACCGATGATGCGGCAGACATACTTGCCGAACTTCCCGAAAAGAAAAAACAGGAAGTAATTTCCGAAATTGAGGATGCCGAACATGCCAAAGACATTGTAGAACTTCTTCGTTACGATGAAGATACTGCCGGTGGTCTGATGGCGAAAGAACTGGTACAGGTAAATGAAAACTGGACAGTTCTTACCTGTGTTCGCGAAATGCGTAAACAGGCCGAACACGTCGAAAAAGTTCATTCAATTTATGTTGTTGATGATGAGGAAAAGCTTTTGGGAACTCTTTCACTAAAATCGCTGTTAACAACTTCTACAAACACTCCAATTAAAGAATTGTACAAGAAAGATGTACACTATGTAAGCGTTACTGAAGACGATGAAGACGTTGCATTGATTATGCAGAAGTACGATATGTTTGTTATTCCGGTTGTTGATGAACTGGGCCGTCTGGTAGGAAGAATTACCATCGATGACGTTGTAGACGTAATTGTTGAAGAGGCCGAGAAAGATTACCAAATGGCATCGGGTATCTCGCAGGATGTAGAATCTGACGATACTATCTGGCGACTCTTCAAAGCGCGTTTTCCATGGCTGCTGATCGGATTATTCGGTGGTTTTACATCCGGAAATATAATCGGATCATTTGGCGATATTATTCAGGGCCATATCATACTGCTGATGTTTATCCCGCTTATTGCCGCAATGGGCGGAAATATCGGAGTGCAATCATCTGCAATCGTTGTGCAGGGACTTGCAAATAATACCATAAAAGAAGGTAATGTTATCAAAAGGATACTAAAAGAAATTGGGCTGAGTTTAACCATAGGCCTGGTTTTATCGGTATTGATATTCGCCTTTATTAAATGGCATGGCAGCGATATTGTTTTTGCCTATGCAATCGGTATTTCACTGATCATCGTTGTGGTTTTGGCGTCATTAATAGGTACCATAGTCCCGCTTATTTTAGACAAATACGACATAGATCCGGCCATTGCAACCGGTCCCTTTATCACAACAACAAACGATATTGTAGGAGTGCTGATATATTTCAGTATAGCTTCTGCTTTTATTAATTGAGCCGGAAACCTGCTGTCCGTTTATACGCTTCGCAGCCAAAGTATTTCATAATAGTCGTGCAAGTATCTTTGAAAAAATTCAAAGCTCTTGCACTCCTTTATTCAATTACTTTCGCTACTGCAGGGTATCACTGCCATCAGGGGCAAAAAAAATAGTGAAGAGTTATAATGAAAGTTTTATTTATAGATACAACACACCATTCTTTAGCAAAAGGGCTAAAGAAACTCGGCTTTGAAACCGAACTAAATAACACCTCCCCGAAACAGGAAATAGAAGGAATTCTAAAATATTATACAGGAATAGTAATCCGCAGTCGTTTCAAGCTCGATAAAACTTTTCTCAATGCCGGATCGCACCTGAAGTTTATCGCAAGAGTTGGTGCAGGTCTAGAAAATATAGATGTTAATTATGCCGAAAAACTTGGAATAAACCTTATTGCGGCACCCGAAGGCAACAGAAATGCCGTTGGCGAACAGGCTTTGGGAATGCTGCTTTCTCTGTTTAACAACCTCAACAGGGCAGATAAGGAAGTTAGAAACGGTATCTGGATACGAGAAGGAAACAGAGGTGTGGAACTTCGGGGTAAAACCGTTGGAATTATCGGTTATGGCAATATGGGCAATGCTTTCTCAAGGGTACTTGCAGGTATGGGTGTTGAAGTAATTTTCCACGATATTCTTCCCAATCTAAGCAACGAAAATGCCAGACAGGCAGAACTCGAAGAGCTATTCGAAAAAACAGATGTTTTAAGCATCCACACTCCACTTACCGAGTTAACAAAAAACATGGTAAACTCCGAATTCCTATCAAAGTTCAAAAAGAATATTTACTTCATCAATACCGCCCGCGGCCCGATTACGGTTACCACAGACCTTGTTGATGCAATGAAAAGAGAAAAAGTACTGGGAGCCTGTTTAGACGTTTTGGAATATGAAAAAACATCATTTGAAAACCTGTTTTCTGAAAACCACCTCCCTGAGGCATTCGAATATCTGATAAATTCGGATAAAGTGATATTAAGCCCTCATATTGCAGGATGGACTCACGAATCAAATCTTAAAATGGCAAAGACGATAGTGGATAAGGTTGAAAATTTACTCAAATAACACCTCTGCGTTACACTGCGAAAAACTTCGCGTATCTCTGCGGTTTAAAACATTATATCATTAACACATTAACCCATTGGCAATGGACGGAAGAAAAAGAAAAGACATAGAAGTTGGAATGTACGTTGAAATAGTTCAAAAACATCACCAACGCACAGGCGAACTCACCGAAGGAGCCGTTAGACGAATACTGACAAAATCGGCAAATCACCCGCACGGAATAAAAGTACTTTTAGATTCCGGTGAAGTTGGACGAGTAAAGAATATATTGGAGGAGGACTAAAACTATGTCTTCTAATTAAAGCATTGATTCATTTGAGCATTAAATCATTGACTCATTAAACCATTACCTCCCAACGAATAATTCTCTACAAAATACTCTACATACTCAGGAATCTTAGTACCGAGATAATAGGGTAAGTTCATAAGCAAATAAGGCGTACCGGCAGGTGTTTTACTCTCCTGAACACTAAATTTTCCGCCAAAAATCCTAATAGCATAAGGATGTTTACTTCGTTCAATAAACTGATGTAAAGATTTTAACGAACCCGTAGCTCCCGACTTAATTTCAATCGGAATTACTTTATCTTCATAAGTGTAAACCAAATCTACTTCAGCCGAGGACTGTCTCTTTTCCCTAACCCAAAAATTTGGTTTTTTACTGTTATAGGTATTCAAAGAAATTAATTCCTGAGTAATTAAATGCGGTATTATAGCTCCTTTAAACGAAGAACTCAAATCATCCATAGCAAGCATCTTACCCTGTATATTTAGAGTGTGATTTACCAGCCCCGTATCCAGAAACTGCATCCTCGGTGACTTTTTTATATCAGGTTTTACCGGAACTTCCAAATTAGTTGTAGGGTAAATCAACTGAATAACTTTAGCATCATCCAGATTTCTGAAAGCCTCTCCCACTTCACGCGAGCGATAATTTGAGTTTGCAAAACCCTGAAACTTTATTCTTTCATCTAAATAAAGGTGAGCATTTGCCATTATATGTTTTATTACATTTCTTTCCGTTCTGTTTGAGGTATATTTTTCAACATCATCTTTATATGTTCCCCAAATACTCTCATACACCTTTGGTAGATCGCTCAATGATTCTGTTTTGAGGTATGTTTTTATAACCTCGGGCATGCCTCCGATAATACCGTAGCGGTGAAACATATTCATCAATACATCATGTGCATTTACATTTACCGGTATCTGATTAAGCTGCTCTAGTCCGATTAAATAATCATTTGCTAATAAATATTCTGCAAAATTCATCGGATATAAGTACACATACTCTACTCTGCCAACGGGAAAACTCTTTATTTTTTGCATCGCAAATTCCAAAAGTGAACCTGCCGAAATAACATGTAATTCCGGTATTTCTTCGTAAAAGTATCTTAATAACTGAATAGCCTTTGGCGATTCCTGAATTTCATCTATAAATAAAAGCGTGTGCTTTTTGTCCTTAGATGCTATATTATTTGCGATAAACAATGCTTCTAAAATAGAATGTACATCTTCATATTGTTCAAAATATTTTAAATCCTTCTTTTTTTCTAAATTTAGAAGAATACTGTTTTTATAGCTATACGAGAACTGCCTGACTAAAGTGGTTTTACCTACCTGTCTGGCTCCTCTGAGAATTAGCGGCTTCCTGTTTTCACTGAATTTCCAATCCTCTAATGATTCTGTTATATGTCTTTTGAAACTAAATACCATCACCAATTTTGTAACAAAGTCAAGGCAAATTTACGTATATTTTGTAACAAAGTCAAGGCAGTTTCTCCATTTTTTTGTAACATTGTCAGGGCAGTTTGAGTTAAATATTGTAACATAGTCAGGGCAGATTACCAAAATAGGTTAATTTACTATTAGCTTCTTATCATAAAAACCTGCCATATTAACCCTTTGTAAAAGTGATCTGTATTATAATCAAACTATTTATTATTGATTAAATTTAATCATTACGTACGTCTAATTACTTCCGCCAAGAATCTGGCACATATCTTGTTAGATATGTGTAATATAAAACTAACTAAAATACTACGTTATGAAAAGATTTATTTCAAGCTTAATGCTAATATCTGTACTGTTCTTTTCCTGTAATAAGACTAATGATTTTGTTGATAAAAATTCAGACCTTTTAACAAAAAGCGCAAAGGAAGTTACCGAAGCTAACAACGCATTTGCTTTTGAATTTTTTAACGAAATAGCAAATGCAGAAGCAGAAGATAATTTTATGGTTTCCCCGCTAAGTCTTTCCCTTGCACTTGGTATGACGTACAATGGTGCTAACGGAGATACGAAAACGGCTTTTGATAATACACTCAATTACAGTTCATCATTAACAGAAGTAAATCAATTCAGTAAGGATTTGATAGATAAATTATCGGGGAGTTCGGACGGATCTGTTATGGAAATTGCTAATTCCATATGGATAGAAGAAACCTTCCCCGTTAAAGAAGATTTTGTAAACCTAAACAGGAAGTATTACAACGCGGAAGTAGAAAACTTAAACTTTAGTGATCCTGCTACAGTTGATATTATAAACGAATGGGTATCGGAAAAAACATATGATAAAATTCCAACAATAATCGAAAAAATTGAACCGGAAGAAGTTATGTTTTTAATAAATGCACTATATTTTAATGCAAACTGGAAATACGAATTCGATCCGGAGTACACGGAAAATAAATCTTTTTACAAGAGCCCGGATGAAACAACGGAAGCAGAAATGATGACATTAACCGCTGATATAGAATATACCGAAAATGAGCTATTTACTTCTGTTATTTTACCCTACAAACAGGATAAGTTCTCTATGGTAATATTACTTCCAAATAGTCAAAAAACCACTGATAACATTGTTAGTGAACTGAATTCGCAAAATTGGGAAAACTGGCGCAATGAATATGACACCACAGAAGTTTCAGTGAATATTCCCAAATTCAAATTAAAGTATAAGAATAAGCTAAACGACGAACTTATTGAAATGGGATTGGGAATTGCTTTTTCGGGTCGTGCCGATTTTAGTAATATCAGTAATATCCCACTAAATATTTCCTATGTTTTGCAAAAAACCTTTATTGATGTAAACGAGGAGGGAACTGAAGCAGCAGCAGTAACTGTAGTAGGTATGGAATATACATCAATAGAACCACAACCTATAACTTTCAATGCGAATAAGCCGTTTATTTACATGATAAAAGAAAATGTTACAGGTTCAATATGTTTTATGGGAAGGTTGGGAGACCCAAAATATGAAGAATAATATTGATTATATCTCAAAAAAAAACATTAA
>JBDLJM010000094.1:0-5000 GCA_039714315.1 Bacteroidota bacterium
ATATTGGGTCCAGCAATGCGTTTTATTTACGATTATTCAGAACCAGATAAAATTAACTTCATTTTGCCAACCGGGCAATCCGGATACTTTTTTAGCGATCACTATGACGATATGAGTTCGAAATGGTTAGAAGGAGAATATGTAACGATAAATATTAATACAGATGATATTCAAGAAAGAGAATATGATTTATTAAAACTGGTGAAAGAGTAACTTGTAACCAAAATCATCAGAAAAAGAGTTCATAAAATTGTAAATTATATGTTCTAAAAAAATAAGAAAATATGCGCGTTACAGAACACTTATTAAAAGCTAACGAAACACTTATTAGTTTTGAAATTATTCCACCCAAAAGAGGTGGGGATATCAAAGCACTATTAAGCGTATTGGATGATTTAGTTAAATTTAATCCACCTTACATTGATATCACAAGCCATGCTGCAGAAGTTCTATATGAAGAAACTGCTAGTGGTGAATTCAAAGTAAAAGTCAAACGAAAACGCCCAGGCACACTTGGAATTTGTGCTCTTATTCAGAATAAATATAGTATTGATGCTGTACCGCATGTAATCTGTCAAGGCTTTACAAAAGAGGAAACAGAGGACTTTCTAATAGAACTTCACTACTTGGGGATTGATAATCTTCTTGCGGTTAGAGGAGATGACAGCGGATATAAAAAACCAACAAAATTTGGTAGAAGCATTAACGAACATGCTGTAGACCTCGTTAAGCAAATCGATGATATGAATAAGGGGAACTATATTGAAGATACCTTGATTGATGCTGAACCGACAAACTTTTGTATTGGTGTAGGGGGATATCCAGAAAAGCATTTCGAATCCCCCAATATGGATATTGATATTCAATTTGCTAAGCAAAAGATTGAAGCTGGGGCAGAGTATATTGTTACTCAGATGTTTTACAATAATGATAGATATTACGATTATGTCGAAAAATGCAGAGCTCACGGAATTGAAGTACCAATAATTCCAGGTTTAAAAATTGTGACTAATAAAAACCAAGTTACATCAATTCCACGAAACTTTTATATTGATATACCAACTGAACTTGCCAAAGAAGTTACAGAAGCAAAACCTGAACATGTTGTAGAAATTGGTGTTGATTGGACTGCAAAACAAGTTGAAGACCTAATTAATAATAATGTACCTGCAATACATTTTTATATTATGCAAAATTCTACTCCAATTAATAAATTGATGAAAAAATTAAATTTATAATATGGAAAAAAGAATGCAAAAATTAAGAGCAACATCAACAGCAAAAAAACTTAGATGGGGTGTTGCCGGTTGTGGTAATTTCCTTGAAAATACATTTTTACCAGCTTTTCAAAATCTGAAACGAAGCAGACTAGTCTCAGTATATAGTTCAAATATTAACCGTGCTGAGTTAATTAAGAATAAATTTAATGCAAACTCAAGTTTTAGTAATTATAGTGATTTCTTAAAAAGCGATATTGATGCAATTTATATTAGCAGTAAAAACTCTGATCACTATTGGCAAGTTATTGAAGCAGCTAAAGCCGGTAAGCATATATTATGTGAGAAACCTCTTGCCATTACTGCTAAAGAAGCTGAAAAAATGGTCGATATTTGTAGAAAAAATAATGTAAAGTTAACTGTAAATTATGTTCTTCGACATCATCCGATAATTAAAAAGACCAAGGAATTGATTGATAACAATCTGCTTGGAAAATTGATTTCAATATCGGCTAATTTTAATATTGACTTCAAACCAAATGATAATTTTAGATTTATTCGTTCCGAAAGTGGAGGAGGTGCTTTACGAGATTTAGGAACTCACATGATTGATATCCTCAGATATCTTGGAGGTGAAATATCAACCATTAAAGGGATTCTTGATAACGTAATTTACAGTGGGGAAGTAGAGGACTTTGCTTCAGCAATAGTTAGATTTGAAAATGGTGGTTATGGGAATTTTAATGTCTCTTATAATGTGAATAATCCCCATAATCGAATAGAAATTTTAGGATATAATGGTACAATAACTATTGAAAACCTAATTGGGAGAAAGCAGTCACCTGCAAAAATGACCATCAATCTTAGAAATGAAGCAAAAAGAGCATTTAGACGTAGAGCAAATAGACAGCTTTATCTATTGCGTTCGGTTCAAAGATCATTTTTAAAAGATAAACCTTTACTAATAACAGGTGATGATGGTCTGATAAATATGCGATTAATGGAAGAATTAGAGAAAAGATCACGTGGATAAAAATCTTACTGTTGGACTTATTGTTGGAGGAGCATCACCTGAACGAGCTGTTTCAAAACTAACCGGTGAAGGAGTTTACAAAGCTTTAGTTAATTTAGGTTATGGAGTAAAATTAGTTGATCCGGCTTATGGTAGAAGTCAACCTACTAAGATTGAAGATTATTTTTCCGATTGTGAATCTTTTCCCGTTGCTTATCAAAATTATCCAGAAGCTATAAACTCTGAATTGCTGGATGATATTGACTTAGCCTTTATTGCACTTCATGGCAGTTGGGGTGAAGATGGTACAATTCAATCACTTTTAGAGTTTAGGGATATACCTTATACAGGTTCCGGGATTCTAGCTTGTGCAGCATCTATGGATAAAGGAATTACAAAGAGTATTATCCAGCATCATGATGTCCCAACACCACACTGGATTGTTGTAGAAAAGGATCAATACAATCAAGATGAATTAATTACTGAAATTAAATCAAAATTTAATCTGCCATTTGTTGTTAAACCGAATGATCAGGGATCAGCAATTGGATTAACGATCTGTAAAAATTTTGAAGAATTAAATGATGCTATTAAACTATCCCATCAATTTTCTAAAAAAGCTTTGATAGAAGAATATATTGATGGACGTGAAGTTACTGTTGGAGTGATTGGGGAAAAAGTACTTCCGGTATTAGAAATTAAGCCAAAGCATTTTTTCTATGATTATGAATGTAAATATACCTCTGGGATGTCTGAATATGAGGTGCCTGCTGACATTCCGGAGGAAGTAAGTCTTCGAATACAAAATTATGCTTTAGATGCATATAAAGCAGTAGGCTGCAGCAGTTATGGAAGATTAGATTTTCGATTGGATAAAGATCTTAATCCGTTTTGTTTAGAGATCAATACATTACCCGGTTTGACAAGTACAAGTCTTTTACCAAAGGCAGCTAAATCAATTGGTATGAATTATGATCAATTAATTGAATTAATTATTAAAAATTCGTTAAGCTAATTGATGGTTAAACAGCAATTTCCAAAAATAATTTATTTCATTGTTCTAGCAATTGTTCTAGTTATTTTAATTTTTAGTGACAATGGTCTATTAAAATATTATGAGCTAAATAGGGATCTTGATAACTTAAAAACAAAAATTGAAGAAGCTAAATCTGAAATTCAAAAACTTGATCTTCAAATAGATTCTTTAAAAAATAGTACTGTTAAAATCGAAAAAGTCGCCCGCGAAAAATATCGTATGAAATACGACTATGAAATTCCTATTAAAATAAAAACTAAGTAATTTTTTTATTTTGAAGAGAAAACTTGACATACCTCAAATACCTTTAGCTGAAAGAATAAGACCTAAAACCCTCAGTGAATTTTTTGGTCAGAAAGAATTAGTAGGTGAAGGTAAACCAATCAAAAAAATGATTGAAAACGATACCCTAAGTTCACTTATATTTTGGGGACCACCGGGAAGTGGTAAAACAACGTTAGCGCGGATAATTTCTGAAACTACTTCTTCAGAGTTTTTCCGATTGAATGCTGTTTCATCTGGAGTAAAAGATGTAAGGGAAGTAATTAGTTTAGCTAAACAAAATCAACTTTATAATAAGAGAACGATTCTATTTATTGATGAAATTCATCGTTTTAATAAATCACAGCAGGACGCGTTACTGAATAGTGTTGAATCGGGTGAAATTATTCTGATTGGAGCTACAACTGAAAATCCGTCATTTGAAGTAATCCCAGCTCTAAGATCAAGAGCAAGAGTTTATATATTAAAGGAGTTGTCAGCGGATGATCTGAAAGGAATAATCAATACTGCAGTTACTTCAGATGAATTTCTAAAATCGTTTAATATAAAAAGTATTGATGAGGATTTTCTGATATACTTAAGTGGTGGTGATTCAAGAATAATGCTCAATCTTCTTGAAGATGCTGTAATACATCAAAAGGATTTGGATGAGATTGTAATTAGTAAGAAAGTTCTGGAAAATATAATCCAGAAGAAAAATGTTGTTTATGATAAGTCAGGGGAAGAACATTATAATATAATTTCAGCATTTATTAAAAGTATTAGGGGAAGTGATCCGGATGCAGCATTATATTGGATGGCAAGAATGTTGGAGGGAGGCGAAGACCCGTTATTCATTGCTCGACGAATGGTAGTTTTAGCATCTGAAGATATTGGAAATGCTTCACCAAATGCATTAGTTCTTGCAGAATCGACTTTTAGTGCTGTACATAAAATTGGAATGCCGGAAGCTCGTATCATTTTAGCTCAATGTGTAACTTACCTGGCCTCCTCACCCAAAAGTAATTCCTCATATTTAGCTATTACAAAAGCTCAACAAGCAGTCAATAACAATCCGTTATATCAAGTTCCTGTTCATTTGCGAAACGCTCCAACATCATTGATGAAATCAATAGGTTATGGAAAAGAGTATAAGTATCCTCATGATTTCGATGAAAATTTTATCCAACAAAACTATCTACCAAAAGAACTCGAAAAAGAACAATTTTATATGCCATCTGAAAATGGTCAGGAAAAAGGATTGAAAGAAAGATTAAAACGCTTGTGGGGAAACCTAAAGAAATATTAGTATAACTTAGATGAGTTTAAACATTTTCCCTGGCAGCTGTTGAATCACACTTTTAAATTCCAGCGACAATAGATTTACTAAGCACTCTGAAGTTGAAAGTAAAGTATCATTTGCGATAATATCTATGTGTTTAGGGGATGTGGTTAAATTATCTAGGATTTTTTC